>JBEBGK010000178.1:0-6838 GCA_040081515.1 Chthoniobacteraceae bacterium | reverse complement strand
TGGACCGCGGCAGTTTCGCGTTCCTTCTTCATCTCCTCCAGCCGCTTCGCGGTCTCGTCCAGATCCTCCTTCGTCTGCACCGTCTCCGCGAGCAGGATCACCGCGTCATCGTAACCCGGCGATTTCTCGAGGATGGCGAACGCTTCCTTCCGCGCCTCGGCCCACTGGCCCACGGCGATGAACGCGTAGGCGAGTTTCGTCCTCACATCGGCATTGCCCGGCGCAAGGTCGCGCGCTTTCAACAGGAACGGAAACGCCTGGAGCGGCGAACCCTGCTCGTACCAGATGAGACCCAATTGCTGAAATGCGGTGGGGTTCTGGTTGTCCGACCGCAGCAGGTTCATGTATTCGATCTTCGCCTTGTCGTATTCGCCCGATTTGAAATACGCGTCGGCCCTCGCCTGGATGTTTGCCTGCTTGGATTTCTTCGAACAGCCGGCGCCAGTCAGCGCCAGGACAATCGCCAGCAGGACGGGAGTGAATACGGATTGCGTCTTCGACATGGTGTTTTTTTCGTTCGTTGGTGATGTGACTTTCATGATCTGAAAAATTGCGAGTGGATCGCGAAGCTACTCGCGGTCCTTCGATATCCCGAGCTTTTCCATCAGCTCATACAAGGTCGGCCGGCTGACTCCCAGCTCCGCTGCCGCCGTGCTGATCCGGCCCCGGTTGCGCTTCAAGGAGTCCTGGATCATCTCGCGTTCAACGGCCTCGCGCGCATCCTTCAGGGTGAGCGCCGGGAGAGACTGCACCGCTTCGGCCAGCTCCATGTCATTGACGGTGACGCGCTTCCCATCCGCCATAATCACCGCGCGCTGAACGCGGTTCTGAAGTTCCCGGACATTGCCCGGCCACTGGTAGAGGCTGAGCGCCCGGAGCGTCTCGGGGGCGAAGGTCATTCCCGGTTTCCCGTTCTGCGCCGCGTAGCGCTGGAGAAATTCGCGCGCGACAAAAGTGACGTCGTCCCCGCGCTCGCGGAGCGGCGGGAGATGGACGACGACCACGGCCAGCCGGAAGTAAAGATCCTCGCGAAACTTTCCTCTGGCGATGCCCGCCTTCAGGTCGGCATTCGTCGCGGCGACCACGCGCGCATCGCTCTGGATCTCCTGCCGGCCACCGACGCGCTGGAAGCACTTCTCCTGCAGGAAACGCAGGAGCTTCACCTGGATGGCGGCGGGGAGGTCCCCGATCTCATCGAGAAAAAGGGTGCCTCCCGCAGCCGTTTCGATGAGCCCTTTGCGCTGAACGTGAGCCCCGGTGAAGGCGCCCTTTTCATGGCCGAAAAGCTCGCTCTCCAGAAGATTCTCCGGAATCGCGTTGCAATTGACCGCCATGAAGGGCCCGTCCTTGTGCGCGCTGCGCCGGTGCAGCGCGAGCGCAGCCATCTCCTTGCCGGTGCCGCTCTCCCCGAGGATGAGCACCGGCGCGTTCGTGGCCGCCACTTTGCGGATGAATGCGAAAACGCCCTGCATCTGCGGGCCGGATCCGATCATGTCCTCGAACACTTCCGAGCGGCCGCTCTGCTGGATCTCGCGGTATTCCCTCTCCAATTCCGCCACGTGGAAGCATCGCCGGAGTACAAACTTGAGTTCCTCGATGTCCACCGGCTTGCACAGGAAGTCGTACGCGCCGGCGCCGACCGCTTGCAGCGCGTTCTTCTTGTCCCCCTGCCCGGAGACAATCACGACCTTTGCCTGGCGGTCCGTCGCGAGCAGCGCGTTCAGCGTGGCGAGCCCCTCGTCGGGATCGTTGGGCCGCGGCGGGAGGCCGAGGTCGAGCATCGTCACCGCGGGCCGGCCGGACGCGAAAGCCGCGAGCGCTCCCGCCTGATCCTCGGCGAGGAGGATTTCGTAATCCGCATTCAATGCCCATTTCATCTGGGTGCGAATCTCCTCGTCGTCGTCAACAATCAGCAGCTTGGGTTTCATGATGCCTGAGGGCTTGGCGGCAAGTGTATGCGAAAAGTCGTCCCTTTGCCCATTTCACTTTCCACCTGGATGGTCCCGCGGTGCGCTTCCACGATTGTCTTCGATTGAAACATCCCGATGCCAAGGCCTTTCTTCTTCGTGGACTGAAAGGGCCGGAAGAGCGAGTTCCGCAGGAATTCCGCGCTCATCCCGGCACCGGTATCCGAGACCGTGAGCACCGCGCGCCCGTCCTCCTGGCCGGACCGGACTTCGATCTGGCCGCCGGCAGCCAGGGCGTCGCGAGCATTGAGCAGGAGATTGGTGAGGACGCTCTCGATCTGCTCGCGATCCACGAGGACCTTCGGCAGCGGTTGGAGGTCCGTTTTCACGTCCACACCCTTCATCCCGTCGATGCGCTGCAGGGTGTCCCGGACGAGTTGATTCAAGTCCGCCACCTCGAACCTGGGTTCGATCTTTTTCCGCAGGGCGCTGAGCCGCTCGATCATGCCATCGATTCGCGAGACGGTGTTGCCGATTCCCCGGAGCGCATCGGCACGGAACTCAGGGTCGTCGAAATGAACGGGAAGGTTGCGGAGCGTCAGGCTCAGGCCCGATACGGCGTTCTTGAGATCATGCACGAAGAACGTGGACATGGTCTGGAACGCCTCGAGTTCCTTGGACTGCATCAGGTCGTCGGTCAGCCGCAGGTTCAACACGGCGGCGGCGAGTTGATCGCCGATGCACTTGAGCAAATCCAGTTCCTCCACCGTGTAAGGGACGCCGTTGACGCGATCCGCGAGGACCGCGACGCCGAGCCATCTCTCGGCCGCGAAAAGCGGAAGACAGACACGGTTGCCTCCCTTGGCGAACTGGGTCACGCAAAGCTGCTGGAGCGGACGAAGGCGCTCGTCCGTGACTTTCTCCAGATCGAACGGGCCCGGTTTTTCAGCAAGGCCCGAGCGCATGGATTCCGAAGCCGGACATGCGGACTCGAGCCCCTGCCCATTCCGATCGCTGCTGGAGGTGGATGCTGCGAGCACAAGCTGGTGCTTGCGATCGTCCACCAGCCAGATCGACACGGCGAGAACCTCGAACGTCTCCGAGACGAGCCTCGCGGCAGCGCCGCACAAGCCGGCCGGATTCAGAACGCTCGCCATCTTCGTCGTCGCAAGGCTCCAGATGCGGCGGGAATCGTGCTGCGGTCTCGCAAAGTGGCGGCTCACAAACCGTCGAACGCCCTGCCGAAGTCGGTCGGAGAGCAACAGGACGGCGAGAACCGCAACACCGGCCAGGACAAGGAATGCCTGGGTCTGAAAGTTTACGCCGCCTCCGAGCCTCCCGACCACCTGCGCGGCCACGCCAATCACAAAAAGGTAAACCCCCGCCAGGAGCGCCGTGACCGAGCTCGCGAGCACCGTCCTCGACGGATAGACATCGATCTCCGCGAATCCGCTTCGGACGTAGGCGACGCCGATCATGAAGCACCCGATGAGAAGCGAGGCGGTATCGACTTCCGCAAGAGCCAGATCCCATCCCGAAAAGAGAACCTCCTGGCTGGTCGTGTAGATTCGCGCGCCGAAGATCACGCCGAGCCCCAGAACGACGAACTTGATCCGCCACCGCATCGTTCCGACGGCGGCCCTCAGCGTGTTCTCGAGGTTCGTCATCACGAGGATCGCCGACAGCAGGAGCAGCCCGCTCAATAGCTTGCCGGCGGCACTCGCCTCGAGCCACCAGCCGGCATGCGATTCTTTGTGCCGGAACGCCTCACTCAGCGACCCGTGAAACCCGAGGGCAATGCCGATAGGAAGAACGAATGCCGCGGCCAGCACCAACCGCCATCTCAGCACGAATTGAACGTAGTTCCCCCGCGAGTAGGTGAGGCTGAACAGCATCCACGTCCCGGGCACCAATGACCTGGCGATCGACGCGAGCGCCTGCCAGCGATTCACCTCGCCTGCGTCGATGGCGCGAAGGCTGAGTCCGTCAGCGGCAGCCTCGAACGCGAAAGCAGCCATCCCTGCGCAAAATGACCACGCCGCGGCAGACCGCCATTTGCGCAGAACCGCCGCGATGGCGACAAGGCCGCAAACCGTCGCGGAAACGAACGCAAGTACAGAACTCGGCATCACAGGTCGCTACCAGTTCCTCCACGGGCTCCTGATTTCAAGACAACCACCCCGCCACCCGGGCGGGACCATCACGGCTTTCCTTGCTCCGGCTTCCGGCAACCTCAGCGCGGAAAATCCCCGGGACTCACGACAAGCCGTTATCAGAAATGAAATCCCGATTGCGGGACGTAGATCACGTCGTAGGCCTTCAGATAGAAGGCCTCGCTCGACTGGCCACGCAGGCCGGGGCTCAAATCCACAAGGTGAGTCGTGTGCTGGCCGTTGACGTTGCGGATGACGCTCACTTTCCGCGGATTGGCAAGGTCCGGGGTGAATCCCCCGGCTTCCATAATCGCCTCGAGGACCGTCATGGGCCGATCGAGGGGCACCTTTCCCGGCCTGTTCACGGCTCCCCCGACATAGACGGCAGTCGTGCTGGACTCCAGGGACACCACGACTTCGCTGTTTTTCAACTGCGGCTGATAGAGGCGGGTCAACTCGCGCTGCAGATCGCCCAGTCGCTTGCCTCCCGCGAGAATTTCCCCGAGGACGGGAACGCTCACTTTTCCGTCCGCGCGAATTTTCTGGGATTGATTGAGTTCAGGCGCACCGGGGAACGTAAACTTGAGGACGTCGCCCGCAGCAAGCGCGCCCGGCGTTTGCGCCCTCCACTCCTGCGGAATGGGCCCGGCTGTCTGGGACTGACATCCGACGCAGGCGAAGGCGCAGAGAACCGCGAACAACCATGCTTGGCATGACAGGAACATCCGTTTGAAAACACCTCGACTGCCGGCGGGATGCGCGGCTTCATTTTCGCCAAACGCGCGTCGCAAGGTCGTCGCTGCGACTGGTTTCACTTCATGGCCGGCCGCATGCACCGGGAGGTTCGATGGGTACTGCATAATTCGCTGATGCTCCACTAACTGCCTGATCCGTCAAGCACGTAACCGCCTGCCGTCCGGCACCTTTGCAGGTGAAAAACTGCCGGCGCCGAGCGAAGGTTCGCGCCGTCGCCAGCGCACTCCAAACCGGGAAGAGGCTTTCTCATTTCGTGCCGGGGAGGGCTTCAGGATTTGAACGCTTCGGTGTGCCTTCGCCCCTGCGCAACCACCACAAAAGGAGGAACAGCGGAATCAAGGAGAGCGCAAAGAAGAACGGGCCGCCCCGGCGATGAAAAATACTGTGAATCATCTCGGGCCCGACATGGACGCAGAGCAGCGCAATCGACAGGATCCGGAGCCCGTTGCGCACGATGCCCAGCGGGATGACCGCTGCGATGAGGACCGCCCTCCGCCACGGACTTCTCAATAGGAGATAGGATGCGAGCAGGCCCGTGATGAGAAGGACGAGGCTGGAGCGGATACCGCTGCATTCCTGCGCGACTTCGATGACGATTCCGGGCAATTGGAAAAACGTGCCATCGCGAAACGCCGGCGTTCCCGAGATCTGGAAGAGAAGATCGGCCGCATCCGCCGACGCCAGTTTGGACGCGGTCTCCAGGTGGAACACGGCGGCATCCGGAAGCGGAACCATGAAGAAAAGGAACGCGGCCGGAAACGCCACGGCGGCCATCCATTTCCTGCCCATAAAGACAAATCCCCCGGCAACCACGAGGCAGACCGCGGAAAAGGCCATGAGTGAGAGGTAGTCGTTGTGGCTGAAGCGCGCTCCATCCTGCCCCCAAGCCGCGCCGAGCGCCGTCAGGCCCGCCAGCAGGAATACGATGCCCCATCCGGGAGATGAGCCGGCTTCCTGCGGCAAGCGCCTGCGCTGAAGATGAACCAGGAACCCGGAGATAAATGGAATCAGGACCACGTAAGAGTGGAGTTCCGAATGTAGGGCGTGAACCGCGAGGGCAAGAAGCGGCTTGAAAAAAAGCAAGATCAGGCGAGCGATGAAGCCTAGGAAGAAAGTCCGCCTCGCTCTGTTCGCTCTGTTTGACGGGCTGCCAATCGCCGATTCCGCAATCGAGTCAGGCTTGTGCGGAATGTCCTCGGGAGGCCGCTTGTTCAAGTCCCCGTTGGCAGGATGTGATTCCTTCATCATCTTGATCAGTGAAAGCGGAGAATTACGCGGGTGAGGATTGCAACGACGGAAGAGTGGCGGATTTCAGCACCTGAACAGCGAAGGCCCGCACCCTTGACGCAGCGAACCCCATCCGCGAACCGGAGACTGTAGGCGACTGACCGAAAGGCAAGCCCTTGGCCTTTCTTTCAGAGGTTGCCGCATCAGGGGCCGGCGATGGTGACGGTGACCTTGTAGAACCGCTGCGGACCATAGGCGCCGCCCTCGTAGAACCGCTGCGGACCAGAGCCGCCGCCGGTGTGAATCAAATCTATCCACAGGCCGTCGCCGTTGACCGTGTCCAGCGGCGTCCAATCCACAAGATCGGTCGATGTGTGCAACGTGTAGCGCAACCCGTTCACGGTTTGGAAACTGATGCGGGTGTCTTCGGTCGGATTGCGCAGGCATTCGAACTGCAGGACTGGGGCGACTACCGCGATGACGTTCACCGTCCGTGTCACCGGCACTGCTGCGTTCCCGACCATGTCGCTCACATTGTACGTCAGCGTGAAGGTGCCCGGCGCCGTCGTCACCACCGGCCCGCCGCTCACCACAATCTGACCCGTCCGATCCCCGTCCACATTATCCACTGCCGTCGCTCCGGGATCCGTGAATGTCCCACCCACAGCCACCACCAGCGGGTTCGCCCCCACCAAGGTAATCACCGGCGCCGTCTGGTCCGTCACGTTCACCGTCCGCGTCACCGCCACCGCCGCGTTCCCGGCCATGTCGCTCACATTGTACGTCAGCGTGAAC
>JBEBGK010001085.1:0-1696 GCA_040081515.1 Chthoniobacteraceae bacterium | reverse complement strand
CCCCGCCGCCAGGTGCACGGGACTTGCTCCTGTCCTTGTCGTTTACTCCGGTTCCGCGCCAAAGCGAGCCATGACAACAGCCCAAACAGCATCCGAAACCGCGGCACCCGCGTCCGTCCTGATTGTGGACGACGAGGAACTGATTCTGTTTGCGGTAAAGGAGCTGCTCTCCGCCGAGGGCTATCACGCATCGACGGCGATGAACGCCGAGGAAGCCCTGCTGCGTCTGCGCGAGCAGAAATTCGCCCTCGTGCTCACCGACCAGCGCATGCCCGGCATGAGCGGCCTCGAATTCCTGCAAAAGGCGAAGCAGATCCAACCCGACGTCACCCGCGTGCTGATGACCGGCGCTCTCGATCTCGCCACCGTGATCGACGCCATCAACCAAGGGGAGATCTACCGATTCATCGTCAAGCCGTGGATCAAGGAGGAACTGCTCGCCACGGTGAAGAACGCGGTGCAGCGCTACGAACTCATCGAGCAGAACACGCGGCTCCAGCAGACCACGCAGGCGATGAACCGGGAGCTCGCCTCGCTCAACCAGTCGCTCGCACAGAAGGTCACGCGCGAAGCCCAGCAGAACCGCCAGCTTGCGGAAATGAACCAGTCCCTGGAGCAGAATCTCCAGCGCTCCGTCGAGCTTTGCCTCAAGACGATGGCGACCTTTTATCCCAGCCTCGGCGTGCAGGCGAAACGGGTCCTCGAGTTGTGCCAGTCGATGGCCGAAGGGCTCCAGTTGCCCGCGAATCAACGTCAGATCCTCGAGATCAGCGCCCTGCTCCATGACGTCGGACTCGTCGGTGTTCCCCGGCGCCTCATCCGGCTCTGGCAGAAGAATCCCGAGGTCCTCAGTTCCGCAGAGCTGGCTCTCGTGCAGCAGCACCCGGTCATGGGCCAGCAACTGGCCAGCTTCATCCACAATCTCTCCGAAGTCGGCGACATCATCCGCGCGCATCATGAGCGTTTCGACGGCACAGGCTACCCAGACCGGCTCGCCGGCGAGAACATCCCGTGGCTCGCCCGCCTCCTGTCGGTGGCGGCGACTTACGCCGGCTTCGATGGGTCCGACGCGGACGCGCTCGAAATCATCCGGCGCGAGAAGGGCAAGGCATTCGATCCCGAGGCGGTGCGGGTCTTGCTCCGATACCTGCGCCCGACGGCGCCGCGAAAGGAGCGCGAGGTCCCGATGTCTGAGTTGCGGGCAGGGATGGTGCTCGCGAAAGCCATCTACACGGCGAACGGTCTGTTGCTAATCCCGGAGGGGCAGGTCCTCAACGAGCCCTACCTAGACAAGCTGCGGAACCACAACCGCGTCAATCCCATCAAGCAGTCGCTGCTGGTTTTTTGCTGAGCGCGCCAGGCGGCACGCAGCGGGCTCTGTTTCAGCCGGCAATCTTCGTGAAGGCGTGGCCTTCGTTCAGGTCGATGCGCTCGGGGCGGCCTTTGTGCGGGTAGATGAGTTTCGTGTGATCCACTCCGAGCAGGTGCAGGATCGTCGCGTGGATGTCGTGGACGTGCATGCGGTCCTCGACGGCGTAGAGGCCGAGGTCGTCGGTCGCGCCGTACGCCTGTCCGCCTTTCACGCCGCCACCGGCCATCCACATCGTGAAGCCGGTCGGATTGTGGTCGCGTCCGTCGCCCTGCTCGCTCATTGGCGTGCGGCCGAATTCGCCGCCCCAGATCACCAGCGTCTCCT
>JBEBGK010001084.1:0-1697 GCA_040081515.1 Chthoniobacteraceae bacterium | reverse complement strand
GGCAAGGAGGGGCTCGGGGAATTGAACAAGCGGCTTTCCAACGCGCTCGCCGCGCTCGCGTTCGCGCTGCTCGGCGTGCCGCTCGCCGTGACTGCGCAGCGCAAGGAGACCTCGGTCGGATTCGCCATCAGCCTCGGCATCGGGCTCGTGTATTACCTGCTGCTTTTCGTCGCGAGCCTGGCGCGCAACAACGCGTCCCTGCACCCGGAGTTCCTGATCTGGCTGCCGACGTTGCTCTTTCTCTCGATCGGCGCTTTTCGATTTTCGGTGCTCGCCCGCAAGTAGGGGACCGCGCCGCTTGACACGGGAAGTCCGCGCTATTCTCCTCTGCCCCTCGCGCGACTTGCACCGTTTGCAAAAGATGAGAACAGAAATCGAGCACTCCATTGCTTCCGCCCCAGGGAATCGCGGTGGCTGCGTCTTCCGATGAAGCGTTATTCCGCCACGGGGGCCTGGATCAGCCATACCGGCAAGGTCCGTCAGGTGAATGAGGATGCGTGTCTTTTTGACGGGCTGTTCAGCGGTGCGAGCACGTCTGCGCCGGTCAATGCGGCGATTGCCCGGGACGACTGGATCATCGCGCTGGCGGATGGCATCGGTGGACACCGCGCGGGTGCGTATGCGAGCCGGCAGGTGCTTTCGAGCCTGGAGGCGCTTGCGGACCACAGCCCGGAAGGGGTCGCCTCGGATACCAGACCGCCACTTCCTTCACGAAATCACACTCGGGCCCGAGCTCCGCCATGCGGTCGACATGGGCTTTCGCAATGTCGGCGATGCGCGGCTCTATCAACGGAGCGGTGGCCGTCTGGAATTGATCACGGAGGATGATTCGGTGGAGCAGCTTCTGGTCAACGAGGGGCTGATGAAACCGCAGGAAGGCATCCGATCTTCTTACATGCACGCGCTCACCCAGAGCGTCGGCGGTGCGAGCCATTATCATCCCATCGACCCGCACATGTATCCGCTCGCGATCGGGAATCACACCCGGTTCCTCATCTGCACCGATGGCGTGACGGACATGCTCTCGGTGAAGGAGATGGAGACCTTCGTCGTGCCGACACTGAGGCCCGCCTCTGCGGTTCAGACGTTATTTTCCGCGGCCATGGAGGCTGGCGGAAGGGATAATATCACGATCGCGATCGTGGATGTGGAGCCGCGCTGAACGCGGCGGATCCCGTAGGACCCGGGAAAGGGGACCCGGCCCCGTGCCTCAGTTCGCGTGCGGCGGGAGCTTGGCGACGCTCATCCAGAAACTGTCGATCGCCTGCACCACGTGAATCATCTGATCGAGATCCGCCGGCTTGGTCACGAAACAGTTCGCATGGCGCCGGTAGGCCATCGAGACGTCGTCGTCGGCGTCCGAACTGGTCAGCACCACGACCGGGATGTCCTTCAGAGCGTCGTCCTCCTTCAATGCGGCGAGCACCTCGCCCCCGGTCATCCGTGGCATGTTGAGGTCCAGGAAGATCAGGTCCGGGCGCTGGGCATCCGCAAATTTGCCCTGCCGCCTGAGAAACTGCATCGCCTCGACACCATCATTCACGGTGGTCACCGTGCTCTTCGTGCCGGCGCCCTTGAGCGCCTCCTTTGTCAGAAGGAGGTCGCCGAGGTTGTCATCCACGAGCAAGATTCTCAATTCGCGCTGGTTGTTCATCCACCTTCTTCTACCCGTCTGAGGTGGAATTATTACCGCGAAT
>JBEBGK010000177.1:0-6847 GCA_040081515.1 Chthoniobacteraceae bacterium | reverse complement strand
CCCCTTGAGCAGCCCGCTCGCATTCGGAAACTCGGCGGTGATCGTGTTGAACTTGCTTAACCCTTGTCCCAGCTTGCCGAATTTGATCGCCATCACGGCGATGATGCCGAGGCCGATCACCAGAAACAGGCCCACCTTCCATTCCGTCCCGCGCGCGTCGTTGCTCATGGCTCAGTCGGAATCTCCACTGCGACCCTCGATGAAATCCGTGATGATGGGATCCTTGGAAGAGCGGAGGCCGTCCACCGTCCCCTCGAAATGAACGCGGCCCTCGTGCAGGAGCGCCACCTGATCCGCGCAATGGAAGGCCGTTTTCATATCGTGAGTCACGACGATGGAAGTGACGCCGAGCCGCCTCTGCAAGCGTCGAATCATGTGGTTGATGCTGTCGGATGTGATCGGATCGAGCCCGGTGGTCGGTTCGTCATAAAGGATGCATCGCGGCCGCCCGACGATCGTGCGGGCCAGGCCGACGCGCTTGCGCATGCCGCCGGAGAGATCGGCGGGCATTTTTTTCTCCTCGCCTGTGAGGTCCACCATGTCGAGCGCCTCGGCGATCCGCGCTTCGATCTCCGTGCGGTCGCGCATCCCCTGTTCGAGCAGCGGGAAGGCGAGGTTGCCGTGCACGCTCATGGAATCGAAGAGCGCGGCGCTCTGGAAAAGCATGCCGATTTTCCGCCGCACGCCCGTCAGGCGCCGTTCCGGAAGGCCGGAGATATCCTCGCCATCGACGAGGACCTGGCCGGAGTCCGGCTTCAGGAGGCCGATGAGATGCTTGAGCACGACGCTCTTGCCGCACCCGGAACGACCGAGCACGACAAGCGTCTGGCCGTCCCTGACCGCGAGGTTCACGCCGGAAAGCACCGTCCTGCTGCCAAATTTTTTCGTGAGGGCGCGGGTCTCGATCACTGGGTGGCCGGGAAGATGATATTGAGCGCGAAGGTGAGGATGAGATTCATCCCGAGGATGGACAGCGAGGCGATCACGACTGCGGACGTCGGCGCGCGCCCCACGCCCGCCGCGCCGTTCTCGGTCTCCAGTCCCTCGTGGCAGCTCACCATGGCGATGATGATTGCAAAGAAGAATCCCTTGATGAGCGCGGTCGCGACATCGCTGCCTTTCGTGTAACGGAGCAGCGTATCCATGTAGGGCGCCTCGGGGATTCCGAGCATCACCACCGCCACGAAATAGCTGGAGAGGATCGCGAACAGGCAGCATTCCGCCGCGAGCAGCGGCATCGAGATCATCATCGCCACGGAGCGCGGCACCACGAGGTAGTCGATCGGATGGACGCCGAGGGAACGGAGGGCATCCACCTGCTCGGTGACCTTCATGGTCCCGATCTCCGCCGCGATCGCCGCGCCGCACCGTCCGGAAACCATGAGCCCCGTGAGCACCGGTCCGAGTTCACGGAACATCGCCAGCGACACGACCGACCCGACGGCCGAGTCCATCCCGAACTTGTGAAATTGGAAGAACGTCTGTGCCGCGAAGACGGCGCCCGTGAATGCACCGGTGACGGCGACCACAAGCTGCGAGCCCGTCCCGATTTCCACCACCTGCTGGAGCGTGAGCCGCCAGCGCATCGGCGCGACGAACATCGCCTTGATCGTCTCGAATCCGAGCACGCCAAGTTTGCCGACGTATGTGACCACCGAAATCGTGGTGCGGCCGATCGAGGAAATCATGCGTTCGCGCGGGATGAGTTCATCGGAAGCTTGCGACCCCCGGGATGACCGTCCCGCAACCGGGAGGCGTGTCCGCCACCGTTAGTGGGCCGGGATCTGAATGGGCTGGGTCTTCGTCTTCTTCGGATGCAACTCGGGCGGGATCGATCCGACGAATTTTGCATCGAGGCCGAGCTTGGCGAAGATGCCCGAAAGTTCCTGGACGGAGAAGCTGGGGTTCTCGAATTCCAGGTACACGATGTCGTGATTGCTATCGACCTTGTAGTGCAGTCCGGGGATCGCCTCCAGTTCGTGATCGAGTTCCAGGATCTTCTCCAGGTTGCGGATGCCGGCGGCGTAAACCTCAAGTTCAATCATAACGGTGAAGGCTGTGGTGTGCCCGGGAACGCTAGGCGGGGCGCGTCCCGCAGGCAAAGCGAATTCGGCGGGGGGCTAGACCTCGGCATTTCCCTCGAAGACGAAATCCGCCGGCCCGGTCAGCGTGACATTCGTCCACCCGTCCCCGTCGCGCTCGAAGCCCACGTGCAGGGTGTCGCCTCCCCGGACGCGGACCGCGACCGGCGATGATGCGCCTTTGAGGCGGGAATAGATCAGCGCCGCCGCCGTGACGCCGGTTCCGCAGGCGAGCGTTTCGTTTTCGACCCCGCGCTCGTAAGTCCGGATCGCAATGCCGCCCCCGGGCGCCTCGGCCGCAAAGTTCGCGTTCGTCCCCTTCGGCGCAAAATGCGGGTGGTAACGGAGCCCCGCGCCCAGCCGAACGATGTCGGTCTTTTCCAGATCCTCGACGAAGACAACCGCATGCGGGACGCCGGTGTTGACGGAATGGACGGTCAGTTTCCCGCCGGCCACTTCCAGCGGAATGTTCAGCGCGAGCGAGTGCGGAGCGGACATCGCGAGGCGGACGTTCTCGCCCAGCAACTCGGCGCCGATGGCCCCCGCAGCGGTCTCGAAGGTGATGCCCGCCTGCTTGTTGCCGAGGCGGCTCGCAAACCGCGCAAAGCACCGGGCGCCATTCCCGCACATGTCCGCCTCGCCGCCGTCGGCGTTGTAGTAGCGCATCCGGAAATCGGCGCCGTTCTGCGCGGGCTCCACCGCGATGAGCCCGTCGGCGCCCACTCCGCGGTGCCGGTCGCAGAGCCGGGCGATCGCCGCCTTGTCCAGGCGGTGCCGGAGGTCGCGGTTATCGACCATCACGAAGTCGTTTCCGGCTCCGTTCATCTTGGTGAAATGCAGCATTGGCATGGCTTCCCAATTACGCGGCCGGTGCCGAATGTCAAAGCTGCGCGGCCCGCCCGCTCACTTCCAGGTGCGGCGGCGGAGGAAGATGTCCACGGGCAGCAGGCCGAGCGCGGCGCAGAGGAACCAGTTCGTCAGGTCCCTTCTCTGCGGGAACGGCTGCGCCGGGCGTGCGAAGACTTCGTCGGGCCGGGGATCGAACCGCCCCCGTCCGGCGTGCGCGATCTGCTTGAGCAGCGCGTCCTGCGTCGCGGTCGAGAGAAATTCCCGGGGGTAGCTGCGCGTGTGCGCAACGGCGAGGCCGCCCTCGGGAAGATCGGCGGACGCAACGGAGATCACGGTCGTGCCCTCCTTCGGCAGCGCGATGCGGGCCACATAGCTGCCCGGGGCGTCCTGCGATGCGGTGACTGTCTGCGTCGAGTCGTCGGGCGTCCGCGCGGTGATCGAGATGGGCAGCCGGTTCAGGAATGCGCCCTCCGGCGTGACCGCGTCCACGCGCAGTTCGAGTTCGTCGCCGATCTCGCGCCGCGTCACTTCAAACGCGGCGGGGCCGCTCCTGCGCATCAGGCCGCGCACCACCTGCGCCCAGAACTTCGCGTAGCCGGGCCATGCGAGCCATTCGCCGGCCCATCGTGCCTTCGCGTCGCTCGTGAATGCGGCCGCCTGGCCGAGGCCGTAGCGCCAGGTCGCGAGGAGCGGTTCTCCCCGCTCGGTGGCGAGCAGCACCTCGGCGGTCGGTTTCGGGAGCGTGGTGTTGTAACCGAGCAGCAACGGGGAGCCCGCCCAGTCGATCCCCGTGATGATCGCGGAGCGACCGATCGGCACCGCGAGCGTCGGTTCCTCCACGATGGAGGACTCGGTGACCTTCATCGTCTCGGTGGAAAAGATCTGCGGGAGCGTCGTCGCATCGTTGGTGAGGTAAAAGCGGCCCTGCCCGCGCTCGGCGAGTTGCCGCAGGAATGCGGTGTCCCTGTCCTGCTCCGCGCCGAGTGCGACGACCGAGGTCGTGATGCGTGCAGCCGCCATCGCACCCGCGAGATCCAGCGCGTTGCCGCCCGTTCCCGCGCCGCCCGTGGCGCTTTTCTCCTCCGCGTCCGAGGCGTCCGAGAAAAGGATGACGTGCTTGATCCGCGTGTTCACGTCGCGGAGCGATTGCAGGGATTCCGCGAGCGACGTGTAGATGTAGATCCCGCCTCCGCCCGCGGTGATGGAGAGGATTTTCTGCGCGATGGGCTCCTTCGCACCGTGGCGCGCGAGGGGGGCGATGACGTGCGGGCGCGTGTCCACCGCGAGGACGCCGAAGTAATCCCGCGGGCCGAGGACGTTCAGGGCCAGCGCGGCTCCCTGGTTTGCGAGGGCCATTTTCGTCGTGCCCCCAGACTGCGCACTCATCGAGCCGGAGCGATCCAGCACGATGAGCAGCGCGACCGTCGGCAGTTCCGCGCGATCATCGTGCTCCATCCGGACGGGGAGCATCTGCTCGATCGGCGTGTGGTAATATCCGCCGACGCCGAAGCTGTTCTCGCCCCCGAGCAGCAGGAAGCCTCCGCCGAAATCCTGCACCCAGCGGCGGTAGAGATCCATCTGCTCCCGGCCGAGGCTGAGCGCGGAGAGGTCGCTGAGAATGAAGAGGTCGAACTGCTGGAGATCCTCGAGCGTCCGTGGTGCTCCGCCTGGGCCCCGGAGTTCTGCATCGATGCGGCCGGCCAGCAGCGCCTTTTCCAGTGGGCGCGCCTTTGCGGCGTCGCCATCCACGATCAAAACCCGCGGCTGTCCCCGGAGGCTGGCAATGGCCGTGGCGCGGTTGTTTTCGAGTGAAGCATCCTCCTCCGCCGCGATCTCGATTTCATACTGGACGAAGTTTCCGTCGGGACGCAGCCCTTCTTCGCGGAAGGTGTTGTCACCCGGTTTCAATTCGATTTCCCGTTCGGCGAGGAGGAACTGGCTCTGAAAGACGCGGACCTTGCCCCGCGCCGCCACGGTGCTGTGGATGTTCGCGACCAGATCGAACGCCTCGCCCTGCCTCAGGCGTTCGGGGATTTTCACGGATTCCACCAGCACCTCGGGGCGATCCGGATTGCGGAGAGGCAGCGTCCACACCTCGGCTCCCGCGCGGGCCACGCGGCTGCCGGCGGAGAGGGCGCTACCCGAGGTGTCATTTCCATCCGAGATGAGCACGATGCGCCGCGACTGGTCGGCGGGAAACAGCGCGCTGGAAAAATCGAGCGCGCGTCCGATGTCCGATGCCGTCCTGTCCGCGACATCCGGCCACGTAGAAGCCGCGGGATTCTCGACGGGCGGCTGCCAGACCGCCGGCTCGCGGCCGAAGCCAATCACGCCGGCGGAGTCGCCAGTGCGGATGGAGCGCAGCGCGGCCGAGGTGAATTTCCGGGCCGAGCGCGCGGCCTCGGGGGAAATGCTCGCTGAGCCATCGAGGACAAAGATGACGCTCATCCGGGACGACGGCAGCAGCGCGCGAACCCCGGCGAGCGCGAGGATGATCAGCGTGAGGAGCAGACCGCGCACGAGCGTGCAGGCCGCGCGCTGCTTCCCGCCGAATCCGGCGAGCGAGCGCCGGACTGCGGGCAGGAGCAGCGGCAGGGCCACGAGCAGAAACAGAAACCGCGGATGCGCGAATTCGAGCGGGGAAGTCATTCGGTTTTCCGCCGGTGAAAGAGCCACCACTCCACGCTGATGAGGCCGAAGGCCGCGAGGGCGAGCCACTGCCAGATCGGCCGGCCCTGCACGCCGGTCGTCCCGCCGGAGGCGGCGGATGGCGTTTCCACCGGAGGCGGGATGCGGAGATCGGACTCGGTGGCGCTGAAGGTGTTGACCGCGATCCACCGGGTGACTCCGTTGTCATTCAATTCGTAGAATCCATTCCGCACCGGCTCGAAGACATCCGTCACCGACGGTGGATTCGCCTTGTCGCCGGGGCGGGGGAGCGCGGGGAGAGGGGCGGCGGCAACGCTCTGCCCCGCTGCGAGCGGGAGTGTGCCGCCCGCCGAAATGGCTGGCGGGGAATTTGCGCGCTCGCCCGCGAGCCAGCGGAGCGTGCTGTTCATCAGCAGCGGGAATGCAATTCGAAGCGGGAGATCCGACTGAAGGACATCGAATGCAAGGGCGGCAACGCGCTGTCCGCCGCGCTCACCGGTGATGAGCAGCGGGTTCGCGAATGAGCGCAGCGGCGCGGCGAATTTCCATCCGTCCCGCGGTGGGGGAACGGCGAGCGACTCGGCCCGCACGATGCTGACGTTCTGCAGGCTCACGAGACGCGTCGCGGGATGCGATGCGTCCACGTCGGTGACAATCGGCTGGTCGATGGGCGGACCGCCGCCCGCGAATGGAGTGGCCCGGAGGAAGAGAAAGTTCCCGACGGCGGAGCCAAGGTCGAAGGTCGGTGGAAGCGCCCCATCGAAGATCACGGCCTCGAACTTTTCCGCCATCCCCGGCTGATACGCATCCGCGGTGACGAACTGGAATTTCACCCCGGCATCCACGGCGAGCAATTTCTCGAGGAAGGCGTTGCCGTTCGAGACCAGCAGGATCCGGTCGAGCCGCGCCGGCGGAAGGCTGGCGAACGCGACGTCATCGGGCGCGAGGGGATCGTTCGCAGTCAGTCTCGCGGTGAGCCATCCGCGCGCGCTCCGTGCAGGGCGCGGCACGGAGGTGAAGATCTCCGTGCGCGTTTCGCCCGCGGCCAGCGTGAACGGTTTCACCTCGAGCGGGCGTCCGTCGAAGGCGAGTTCGATCTCTGTCTGCGCCGGGCGTGATCCAAAATTCCTCAATTCGAGAAGCACCTCGGCGGTTTCGGGGCTGGCCGGCATCGGCCGCGTGGCGAACCGCGTGATCGCCAGGTTGTCCAGCGGCGAACCCACCGCGTGGGTGATCCGTGGGATCGTGCGGATCGGTCCGGATGGGCC
>JBEBGK010000176.1:0-6849 GCA_040081515.1 Chthoniobacteraceae bacterium | reverse complement strand
GGACGATCGTCATCCGTCCCGCCGGGGCCCGTCCCGTCATCGAGGATCGTCGCCACTCCCTGCGCGTCCGAGATCACCGCGTTCGTCGCATTGCTCAGGTTCACCACAAACTGCTCGCTCAACTCGAAGAGCGTGTCGTTGGTCACGCCGATCGGCACCGTCAACGTCACCGCGCCCACGCCCGCTGCGAAGTTCAGCGTCCCGCTTGCTCCCGTGTAGTCCGCCGCACCCGCAGTGCCGTCCGCCGTGGCATAATCCACCGTCGAGGCCAGCGCCGTGTCGCCCGTGCGCGTCACCGTGAAGGTCACCGTTCCCGCTCCCTCGTTCACTGTCACATCGTCAATGCTGAACGCCGGACGATCATCATCCGTCCCGCCGGGGCCAGTCCCGTCATCGAGGATCGTCGCCACGCCCTGAGCATCCGCGATCACCGCATTCGTCGCGTTGCTCAGGTTCACCACGAACTGCTCGCTCGACTCGAAGAGCGTGTCGTCCGCAATCGAGAGCGTGATCGTCTGGCTCGTCACTCCAATCGCAAACGTCAGCGAACCGCTGAGGCTGTCGGGGCCTGCGGAGTAGTCCGCGCCGGCCGTCGCAGTTCCGGGTACCGTGACGTAGTCCACCGTCACGACTTGCCCACTCACGGCGTTCAGGCTCACGGTAAAAGTGACCGTCCCCGCCGCCTCATTGCGCGTGACGTCATTGATCGAGAGCAGCGGCAATCCATCATCATCGGTGATCGATGCCGTGCCGCTGGCGCTCAAGTTCGAGGTCGTCCCCGATGCCCGTGTCGCCGTCAGCGTGAAAATCTCCGCCGGCTCATTCACCGCGTCATCGAGTAGCGGCGTGCGCGCCCGGATGCTCGTGCTCAGCGGGGCGAAGGTCGCGCTGTTGCCGGCCACCCACGTGAGGCCGCCGTCGGTGGACACTTCAAGGCCGGGCCCGAAATCCGTGCCAGTGGCGGTGCCATTCACCAGCACGAGATTGACACCCACCGGTGAGGCGGAGGGGTTTGAGAGATTGATCTCGAAGACCGTGTAGGCATCGACGCCCTCGGCCACCGAGACATTGCCCACGCTCAGGCTCGGCGTGTCGTCGTCCGTCCCACCGGGGCCGGTGCCGTCATCGAGAATCGTCCCCACGCCTACCCCATCGGCGATCGTCGCGTTCACCGCCGCGGCCAGCGTCACCGTGAAATCCTCGCTACTCTCGAAAATCGCGTCATTGAGAACCGCCAACGTCACCGTCTGGCTCGTAATACCCGGAGCGAAGTTGAGCGTCCCGGTCCCGGCGGAATAGTCCACCCCGGCGAGTGCGCTGCCATTGCTCGTCGCATAGTTCACGCTCACCGGCTGGCCGCTCGCGGAGCTCAGGCTGACGGTGAAAGTGCTCGTCCCGGCCCCTTCGTTCACCGTCACGTCGTCGATGCTCAGCGCCGGCGCCGCGTCATCGTCGGTGATCGTCGCCGTGCCCGTCGCGCTCGCATTCGTCGTCGTGCCGGCAGTCCGTGTTGCCGTCAGCGTGAAATTCTCCGGTGCCTCATTGAGCGCGTCATCGGTGATCGGCGTCCGCACCAGCACGCTCGTCGCCAGCGGCGCGATTGTCGCGCTCGTCCCGGGCGTCCACGTCAGCCCGGCATCCGTCGAGACCTCCAGGCCCGCCCCGTAATCCACGCCCGTCGCGCTGCCATCCGTGAGCGTCAGGTTCACATCCACCGGCGTCGTGCTCGGATTGCTCAGGCTCACCGTGAAGACCGCGAACGGATCCGTGCCCTCGGTCACTGCCGGGCTGCTTACGCTCAACGCAGGCGTGTCATTGTCCGCGCCGCCCGGCCCGGTCCCGTCGTCGGTGATCGTCCCGATGCCAAGTCCGTCGGCAATCGCGCCGTTGACCGGGTTGATCAGGCTCACCGTGAAGTTCTCGCTCTGCTCGAAAATCGCATCGTCCGTGATCGCCAGTGTCACCGTCTGGCTCGTCACGCCCGGAGCGAAGCTCAGCGTCCCGCTCAGCGGATCCGATCCCGCGCCGTAGTCCGCTCCCGTCGCCGTGCCATTCGCCGCGGCGTAATCAACCGTCACCGTCTGCGCACTCATCGCCGTCAGGCTCACCGTGAACGTGATGGTGCCCGCTCCCTCGTTCACCGTCACGTCATCGATCGAGAGCAGCGGCAATCCGTCATCATCGGTGATCGATGCGGTGCCGCTCGCGCTCGCATTGGCCGTTGCTCCCGAGCTGCGGGTCGCCGTCAGCGTGAACGCTTCGGAGGCTTCATTGATCGCATCGTCGAGCAACGGCGTCCGCACCAGGATGCTCGTCGCCATCGGCGCGAACGTCGCGCTCGCGCCTGCGACCCATGTCGTCCCGCCATCCGTCGAGACCTCCAGCCCCGGCCCGTAATCCGTGGCGGTCGCGGTGCCGTCCGCGAGCGCGAGGTTCACACCCACCGGTATGGCCGATGGATTCGAGAGGTTCACTTCAAACACCGCATAGGCATCGACACCCTCAATCACCGTCACATTGCCCACGCTTAAACTCGGCGTGTCGTTGTCCGTTCCGCCGGGGCCGGTGCCATCGTCCAAAATCGTCCCCACGCCTGCGCCATCGGCGATCGTCGCGTTCACCGGCACGGCCAGCGTGACAGTGAATCCTTCGCTGCTCTCGAAAATCGCGTCGTTCAGGATCGCCAGCGTCACGGTCTGCGTGAGCGCGCCGGGCGCGAAGTTCACCGTCCCGGTGCCGGCGGAATAGTCCACCCCGGCGAGCGCGCTGCCATTGCTCGTCGCATAGTTCACGCTCACCGGTTGCCCGCTCGCGGCGCTCAGGCTGACGGTGAAATTGATCGTCCCGGCCCCCTCGTTCACCGTCACGTCGTCGATGCTCAGCGCAGGCGCCGCATCATCGTCGGTGATCGCCGCAGTGCCCGTCGCGCTCGCATTCGTCGTCGTGCCGGCCGTCCGCGTCGCCGTCAGCGTGAAATTCTCCGGCGCCTCATTGAGCGCGTCATCGGTGATCGGCGTCCGCACCAGCACGCTCGTGCTCAGCGGCGCGATCGTCGCGCTCGTCCCGGGCGTCCATGTCAGGCCGCCATCGGTCGAGACCTCCAGGCCCGCTCCATAATCCACGCCCGTCGCGGTGCCGTCCGCGAGCGTCAGGTTCACATCCACCGGGGTCGTCGAGGCGTTGCTCAGGCTCACCGTAAAGACCGCGAATGAAGCGGGGCCCTCGACCACCGTCACATCGCTCACCGCGAGCGCCGGCGTGTCATCATCCGTGCCGCCCGCTCCGGTTCCGTCGTCGAGAATCGTCCCGGTTCCGACCGCCGTGGCGATCGTCGCATTCACCGGCGCGCTCAGCGTCACATTGAAATTCTCGCTCACCTCGAAAAGCGTGTCGTTGGTGATTGCCACCGTGATCGTCCGGCTCGTCGCGCCCGCCGCGAAATTCAACGTCCCGGCCAGCGCGGTGTAGTCCGCGCCGCCCGTGGCGCTGAGATCACCGGTCGCGTAGGCCACGCTCACCGGCAGACCGCTCGCCGCGCTGAGCGTCACGGTGAATGTCGCCGTGCCCGCCGCCTCGTTCACCGTCACGTCGTCGATCGAGAGCGTCGGCACCGCATCGTTGTCGTTGATTGTCCCGGTGCCGGCGGCGTTCGCGTTCACTGTCGTTCCCGCTGTGACCGCCGCCGCGAGCGTGAATGTCTCCGCATTCTCATTCAGCGTGTCGTTCGTGATCGCCGTGCGCACCAGCACGCTGCCCGTCATCGGCGCGATCGTCGCGTTCGTGCCACCTGCCCACGTCAGGCCGCCATCGGTCGAGATTTCGAGGCCCGGACCGTAATCCGGGGCGGTGGCCGTGCCATTCACGAGGTTCAGATCGAAGGTGACCGCCGTCGTGGAGAGATTCGAGAGGCTCGCCGTAAATACCGCGTAAGGATCCGCGCCCTCGGTCACGCTCTCGTTGGTCAGGGTCAGTGTCGGCGTATCGTCATCCGTCCCGCCCGCGCCGCCGCCATTGTCGAGGATTGTCCCGACGCCGTTGGGATCCGCGATCGTCGCGTTGACCGGTGAACTCAGGACCACATTGAAAGTCTCACTGTTCTCGAAGATCGCGTCGTTGACGATCGGCACCGTCACCGTCTGGCTTGTCTGCCCGGCAAGGAAAGTCACCATCCCGCTGATGCCGGTGTAGTCGGCGCCATCGTTCGCGGTGCCATCGCTGGTCGCGTAGTTCACCGTCACAGTCCGCCCGCTCGGGACGCTCAACAGCACCGTGAAGCTCATTGTTCCGGCCGCCTCGTTCCGCGTCAGGTCATCGACGACGACCGTGAGCGACGGCACCGGATCGTTGTCAACAATGGTCGCCGTCCCCGTCGCAGACGGATTGGTCGTGATGCCGGAGCTGACCGCGGCGGTGACCGTGAAGTTCTCCACCGCTTCATCGAGCGCGTCGTTGGCGATGGGTGTCCGCACCAGCAGGTTCGTGATGCCCGGCGCAAACGTCACCGTGCTCGCATCGGTCCAAGTTGTTCCACCGTCTGTGGACACCTGCAGATTTCCGGCACCGCTCGTTCCGAAGTCGCTCCCGCCGCCCAGCGCGGTGCCGTCCGCCAGCAGAAGGCTCACGCTGACCGGCGCGGTCGAGGCATTGCCCAGGCTCACCGTGAAGACGGCAAACGGATCCGTGCCTTCCGTCACCGTGACATCGCTCACGCTCAATGTCGGCGTGTCATTGTCGGTGCCGCCGGACCCCGTGCCGTCATCGCGAATCGTCCCGATGCCAGTGCCGTCTGCAATCAGTGCATTCACAGGGCCGCTCAGCGTGACGAAGAACTGCTCGCTGTTTTCGAAAATGGCGTCGTCGAGAATCGGGACGGTGATCGTCTTGCTCGTCTCACCAATCGCAAAGCTCAGCATGCCGCTCGTGCCCGTGTAATCGAGCGTGTCGAGCGCAGTCCCATCGACGGTGGCGTAGTTGACGTCCACCACCTGGCCGCTCGCTGCGCTCAGCGTCACGGTGAACGTCGCGGTCCCCGTCTCTTCGTTCACGCTCACGTCGTTGATCGAGAGCGTCGGCTGGCCGTCATTGTCGCCGATCGTTCCCGTGCCGCTTGCGCTCGCATTCGTCGTCGTGCCGGAGGTCACCGTGGCCGTCAGCGTGAAGTCCTCGATGGCCTCGTTCAGCACGTCATCGGTAATCGGCGTGCGAACGAGAACACTCGTGGCGCCCGCCGCAATGGTTGCCGAGCCCGCCGCGCTCCAAGTGCCTCCACCGTCGGTCGAGACTTCCAGTCCCGGGCCGTAGTCACCGCCGGTGGCGAGACCGTCGGCCAGGCTCAGGTTGAACGCGACGTCGGTCGTCGAGAGATTCGAGAGGCTGACCGTGAAGACCGCGTCAGGATCGGTCCCCTCGGTCACCGTCGCGCTGCTCACGGCCAGCGTCGGCGTGTCGTTGTCCGTCCCGCCGGTGCCCCCGCCATTGTCGAGAATGGTCCCGACACCGAGCCCATCGGCGATCGTCGCATTCGTCGGGCCGCTCAGCGTGACATTGAATGTCTCGCTGTTTTCAAAGACCGCGTCGTTCAGGATCGGCACCGTGATCGTCTGGCTCGTCACACCCGGCAGGAAGTTCAGCGCGCCGCTCGTCGTGTTATAGTCCGATCCGGCGGTCGCGGTGGCATTCCCGGTTGCATAGGCCACGCTCACCGCCTGCCCGCTTGCCGCGCTCAGCGTCACGGTGAAGGTCGCGGTTCCGGTCCCCTCGTTCACCGTGATGTCGTCGATCGAGATCGTCGGTTGCGGATCGTTGTCCGTAATCGTCGCCGTCCCCGTGGCACTCACGTTCGTCGTCGTGCCCGCGGTCCTCGTAGCCGTCAGCGTGAACGTTTCCGCTGCTTCATTCAGCGCGTCGTCATTGACCGGCGTCCGCACGAGGATGCTCGTCGCAAGCGGCGCAAACGTGGCGGTGGTCGCGTCCCCCCAAGTCAGTCCGCCATCCGTGGACACCTCGAGATTTCCCACGCCACCGGTGCCGTAATCCAAGCCGGCGCCGGTCGCGCTGACATTGCCCAGGGCGAGGTTCACGTTCACCGCGGTCGTGCTCGGGTGATTCAGACTCACCGTGAAGACCGCGAACGGATCCGTGCCTTCGGTCACCGCCACATTGCCCACGCTGATTGCCGGCGTGTCATTGTCCGACCCGCCAAACCCGGTGCCATTGTCGAGGATCGTCCCCACGCCGGTGGGATCGGCGATGGTCGCATTCACCGGCGCGCTCAGCGTGACATTGAACGCCTCGCTGTTTTCAAAGATCGGGTCGTTCAGGATCGAGACCGTGACTGTCTGGCTGGTCACACCTGCCGCGAAACTCAGCGTTCCGCCCGCGCCCGTGTAGTCGGCACCCGCCGTCGCCGTGCTATCTCCCGTCGCGTAGGCCACGCTCACCGCCTGTCCGCTCGCCGCGCTCAGCGTTACGGTGAACGTCGCCGTGCCCGCGGCCTCGTTCACCGTCTCGTCATTGATTGAGAGGGACGGGGTCGCATCGTCGTCAGTGATCGTCGCCGTGCCGCTGGCCACCGCGTTTGTCGTGGTGCCACTGCTCCTCGTCGCGGTCAGCGTGAAATTCTCCGCGGCTTCATCCAACAGATCGTTCGTGATCGGCGTGCGCACCAGCACACTCGTACTGCCGGCGGCGATGGTCGCGCTCGTGCCGGACGCCCAGGTGGCGCCGCCATCGGTCGAGATTTCCAGTCCTGCTCCGTAGTCGGTTCCCAAGCCGGACGCCGTTCCGTCCGCCATCGTGAGATTGAAGCTCACCGCCGTGGTGCTGGGATTGCTGAGGCTGACCGTGAAC
>JBEBGK010001083.1:0-1700 GCA_040081515.1 Chthoniobacteraceae bacterium | reverse complement strand
CGTGGTCGACCGGCTGCGCGCCCTCGGCGCCACCGTGGTCGTACCGCGCAGCAAAGACTACGACTTGATCGATCGCGCCGCCTGTCGCCGCGTGCTCGCCGACAGCAAGCCCGAGATCGTGTTTCCGTGGCGGATGATGGCCGCGATGAAGCTGCTGCGGCTGCTGCCCAACCGGCTGTTCTACGCCTATGCGCGGCGGATCACGCCGGAGCCGCCCAAGCCGGGCGCGCCGGCGCAATTCGGCGCCACGACCGCGCGGGACCTCGTGTCGGCGCTCAGCGACCTGCTCAGCGCGCAGAATGACTTCCTCGGCGTCTGGGTGAGCTACGAAGTGCTCCGGATGCTGGTGGATTTCGAACTCGGCACGATGCAACTGACCAACGACGGCCGGTGGAGCGATCCCGGGCCGCTGACGGGGGAGGCGATTCGGAAACGGCTCGCCGCGTGGACGATCGTCGAAAAAGGAAACCCCAAGGCCGAGGCGGTTTCGCGGTTGAATAGATAACAAAACCGATATCTTTCCCGCTCGCCGATGCCTTTTGACATGCTGAAATCCGCCTCCCCTCATCCGGAGGCTGCCGAACCTGCCTACACCGGTCAGGACATCCAGCCTCGTGGCTGGGCGTGGCGGCAGAGCAAGGCCGTGAAGATCGGCGCCGGTCTGGCGCTGGTCTTTGCCCTCTCCAGCCCGTGGATTTTTAAGCGGAGCGAAAAGGGCCAGGCATGGGGCCCGGGACAGACTCCGCCCGTCACCGCGGTTGTCGCGAGCGCGCCGTTCCTGCAGGAAGTCGTCGAGCGCGGTGAAATCGAAAGCTCCAGCAACGTCGAGCTGCGCTGCGGAGTGCAGCAGGGGCGTGGTTCCTCGGGCACCGCGATCATCCAGATCGTCCCGGAAGGCATCTACGCGAACAAGGGTGACTTCCTCGTGAAACTGGACGATTCGGCGCTCCGGGCCGACCTCGTCCAGCAACAGATCGCCTGCAACAGCAGCCGCGCCGGCGTCACCGAGGCCAAGGCGGCGGTGGAATCCGCCCGGCTTGCGCTTCAGGAGTACGAATCCGGCACTTTTCGCCAGGAAGAGCAGGCCCTCGAGAGCGATGAATTTGTCGCGAAGGAGAATCTCCGGCGCGCGGAGGAATATCTCCGCCACAGCGAGCGGCTCGCGGCGCGTGGATACGTGACCGAGGTGCAACTGGAGGCGGATCGCTTTTCCGTGGAGAAATCCCGCAAGGAACTCGAAAGCGCGAAGACGAAGCTGGAGGTCCTCCACCGGCTCACCAAGCAACGGACGTTGAACAAGCTCCGCGCGGACGTCGAAATCTCGGAAGCGCTTCTCAGTTCTCGGGAAAACAGCCACGGGCTGGACAATGACAAGCTCAAGGACATCCAGACCCAGATCGAGAACTGCGTCATCAAGGCGCCCACCTCGGGGCAGGTCGTTTACGGAAAGGCACAGCCGACCGAATCCGGCGAGCCGGCGATCGCGGAAGGCAAGTTCGTCCGCGAGCGCCAGGTGATCATCCGCCTTCCGGACCCGAAGCGGATGAAAGTGATGGCGCGCATCAACGAATCGCGGATCGACCGCGTGAAAATCGGAATGCGGACCAAGGTGAAAGTGGACGCCTTCCCAACCCTCGAAATGGAAGGCACCGTGCGGGAGGTCAGCGCGTATCCGCTGCCGAGCACGTATTCCTATTCGA
>JBEBGK010000002.1:0-23960 GCA_040081515.1 Chthoniobacteraceae bacterium | reverse complement strand
CACAAGACCAGGACTTCCCTGCGGGTTAGCTTTTGTGGTTCATCATCCCATCATGATTGCGATCCGCCTCCACGCCCTTGCTGCCTGCCTCGCGATTTTGGTCGGGTTCCCGCTTTTTGCCAGCGCCGACGGGCCGGACTTCAACCGCGAGGTGCGGCCGATCCTCTCGAACTACTGCTTCAAGTGCCACGGGCCGGACGACAAGACGCGCAAGGCGGAGTTGCGACTGGACCTGCGCGAGAGCGCGCTCGGCGAGGCGGAGTCCGGCGCGCATGCGATCGTGCCGGGCAAGGTGGGCGAGAGTGAGCTGATCACGCGTATTTTTTCCAAGGACTCCGAAGAGGTGATGCCGCCGCCTTCCATGAAGAAGGAGCTGAGCGACGCTCAGCGCGACATCCTGAAACGCTGGGTGGCGAGCGGTGCGGAATACAAGGCGCACTGGGCTTTTGCGAAACCGCAACGTTCGGCACGGCCGGAAATCCGAAATCTCATCGATCCCTTCGTGCAAGCAGGGTTGGAGAAAGAAAGGCTGGCGCTGTCGCCCGAGGCCGATCGTCCCACGCTGATCCGGCGCGTGTCGCTCGACCTCATCGGCCTGCCGCCGACGCCGGAGGAGGTGGATGCATTCGTGAATGACCAGGCGCCGGATGCCTACGAACGGCTCGTGGATCGGCTGCTCGCGTCGCCGCAGTACGGCGAACGCTGGGCGCGCAAGTGGCTCGACCTCGCGCGCTACGCGGACTCGAATGGCTACGAGAAGGATCGCACGCGCAGCATCTGGCCGTATCGCGACTGGGTGGTGCGCGCGCTGAATGCAGACATGCCGTTCGACCAGTTCACCGTCGAGCAGATCGCCGGGGACATGCTTCCGAATGCGACGCCCGACCAGCGCATCGCCACCGGCTTTCACCGCAACACGATGCTGAACGAGGAGGGCGGCATCGACCCGCTGGAGTTTCGCTTCAATGCGATGACGGATCGCGTCGCCACGACCGGCGTGACGTGGCTCGGTCTCACCGTTGGCTGCGCGCAGTGCCACACGCACAAGTACGATCCCATCCAGCACCGCGAGTATTACCAGATCATGGCGTTCCTCAATAACGCCGACGAGCCGGACCTCGACCTGCCTCCGCCGAACGCTGCAGAGCAGATCGCGGTGCGGCAGAAGAACGCGGCGAAGCTGCTCGCGGAACTGGCAGACAAGTGGCCGTTGCAGGACAACAAGGTGCAGTGGCAGACGCCAAAGCCTCTCACCGTCACGACCAGCGAGACCGACAAGTGGAAGGTGCTCGACGACGGCTCGGTGCTCTTCGCGGCGCCGGGACCGGAGCGGAATTCCTACACGCTCACCTACGAGGTGACCGGACCGTTCGACCAGGTGCGCCTCGAAGCGCTGGCGGATGAATCGTTGCCGCAGAAAGGCCCGGGTCGCACGCCGCACGGAAATTTCATCCTGAGTGAAATCGTCGTGAGTGTCGCACCGAAAGGCGCGCCGGAGGGCGCGCAACCGGTGGCGATCGCAAGCGGCACCGCCGATGCTGAACAGGCGAATTATCCGGTGACGAATGCGTTCGACGGAGTGGCAGGCACCGGCTGGGCGGTGCAGGTGAAGAAGAAGCCGCTGAACACGACGAAGACGGCGACCTTCAAGCTCAAGACCGCCGCCGGCTCGCCGAATGGCGCGCGGGTGACGTTGCGCCTCGATCAACTCGGGAAGAGCCACACGATTGGCCGGCCGCGGGTGAGCTTTGGCGCAACGAGCCTCGATCCGCGGCCCATCGCCGAGCGGAGAAAAGAGAACGTCGATCGCAAGTTTGCCGAGTGGCTCACGCGCGAACGCGGGCGCTCCGTGCAGTGGACGCCGCTGGTTCCCGCAAGCGCGAAGTCGAATCTCCCGCTCCTCACCGTGCAGCCGGATGCGTCGATTCTCGGCAGCGGCGACATCAGCAAGAGCGACACGTACGATCTGACTTTTGCAAAGTTGCCGCGCGCCATCACCGCGATCCGGCTCGAGGCCATGGCGGACGACCGCCTCCCCGCGCACGGCCCCGGCCTGTGCTACTACGAAGGGCCGAAGGGGGATTTCTTCATGGGCGAGTTTCAGGTCACCGCGGACGGAAAGCCCGTGAAGTTCGCACGCGCTACGGAGAGCTACGCGAAAAACAACTTCGGCTCGAATCCCGCAAGCGCGATGGCCGCGACAGACGGCGACCCGCAGACCGGCTGGTCCTGCGCGGGACGTTTCGGCGAATCGCACGAGGCGGTCTTCATTCCGGACCGCCCGATCGATGCGGCGAAGCTGGACGTGAAGATGCTCTTCGGCCGTCACTACGCGTGCCCGCTCGGGCGGTTCCGCATCTCGGTGACGACCGAGCCTCGCGGCGCCGTGGCGCGCGAGATGAATGACGACATCGAGGCGCTGCTGCTCATTCCCGACACGAAGCTCACCGACGCGCAGCGGGGAAAATTGCGCGAGCATTTCCTGCTCACCGCGCCGGAACTCGCGGCGGCGGCGAAGCAGATCCGCGAACTGCGCAAGCCGATGGCGTGGGAGACGACGCTCGTGCTGCGCGAACGCCCTGCGGCGAATCCACGGCCGACGGCCATTCACCATCGCGGTGAATTCACGCAGCCCACCGACCTCGTCCAGCCCGGGGTCTTCTCGTTTCTCAATCCGCTTCCCGCCAACGCAAAGCCCGATCGCCTGAGCTTCGCCAGGTGGCTCGTTTCGCCGGAGAATCCACTCACCGCACGGGTTGCGGTGAATCGCGCGTGGGCCACATTCTTCGGACGCGGGCTGGTGAAGACCACGGAGGACTTCGGCTTCCAGGGTGAGTCGCCGACGCATCCCGAGCTGCTCGACACGCTTGCGGTGGAGTTCATGGAGAGCGGCTGGTCGATGAAGAAGCTGCACCGGCTCATCGTCGCGAGCGCGACCTACCGGCAGTCGTCGAATGTCGCGCCCGAGCACCTCGCGAAGGATCCCGAAAACAAGCTGCTCGCGCATGTTCCGCGGAAGCGGCTCGAAGCGGAGATGGTCCGCGATTCGATCCTGCGCGCAGCCGGCCTGCTTTCGTTGAAGATGGGCGGTCCTCCGGTGAAGCCGCCGCAAGTCGAGGGCGTGAGCGAAGTCGCCTACAGCAGCCCGAAGTGGGACGCGAGTTCCGGCGAGGATCGCTACCGCCGCAGCCTTTACACGTTCGTGAAACGGACCGCGCCATTCGCGTTTTACAACACCTTCGACGGGCCGACGGGTGAGCAGTGCATCCCGCGCCGCGACGTGTCGAACACGCCGCTCCAGGCGCTCACGCTGCTGAACGACGTCGTGAGCATCGAAGCCGCGCAGGCACTCGGCAAAACGCTCGCCGGTCTCGCAGGCAGCGACGACGACCGCATCACCGAAGCCTACCGCCGTCTGCTTTCCCGCAAGCCGCGCACCGAGGAACTGGCACCGCTCCGCGCATTCCTGAATGCGCAACGCCAGCGCTTCACCGCCGGCGAACTCGACGCGAAAGCGCTCGCCGGCCCCGGTGCCGATGCCGAACGCGCTGCATGGACCGCCTTGGCGCGCGCCCTTTTCAACCTCGATGAAACCGTAACGAAAGGCTGAGCCATGAACGATCCGCAACCCACCAACCTCGCCCGCCGCCACTTCCTCCGCGACTGCGGCGTGGGCCTTGGAAAGATGGCCCTTGCCGGGCTGCTCACCGATGCATTCACCGCGAGCGGACGCGCCGCTGCCGAAAGCATCAGCGCACTCGCGCCGCGGAAGCCGCATTTTCCCGGCAAGGCGAAGCGCGTCATTCACCTCTTCATGGCGGGCGCGCCTTCGCATCTCGATCTCTTCGACTACAAACCCGAACTCGCGAAGCTCGAGGGCAAGCCGCTGCCGCCATCGGTCATCGGCAATCAGCGCTACGCGTTCATCCGCTCGGATGCGGCGGTGATGGGGCCGCGGTTCAAATTCGCGAAGCACGGCAAGTGCGGCGCGGAACTTGCCGAGGTGCTGCCCGGCCTCGCGGGCGTGGTCGATGACATCGCGATCATCAAGTCGGTGAAGACCGATCAGTTCAACCACGCGCCGGCGCAGATGCTCTTCAACACCGGCTTCCCCGTGCCCGGCCGCCCGAGCATCGGCTCGTGGACGCTCTACGGACTCGGCGCCGAGACGCAGGATCTGCCGGCATTCGTGGTGATGAGCACGGGCGGCGGCCTCAGCGGCGGCTCCGCGCTGTGGTCGAGCGGCTTCCTGCCGACCGTGTACACCGGCACGCCGTTCCGGAAAAAAGGCGATCCCATTTTGAATGTGAGCAGCCCCGCCGGCGTGGACGCGAAGCTGCAGCGCGACACGCTCGATCTCGTCTCATCGCTGAATCGCCAGGAACTCGCCACCGTCGGCGATCCGGAAATCTCCACGCGGCTCGCGAACTACGAGATGGCCTTCCGCCTGCAAACCAGCGCGCCGGAGCTGATGGACCTCAAGAGCGAATCGCGCGAGACGCTCGACCTCTACGGCTGCAAACCCGAGGAGCCGAGCTTCGCCCGCGCGTGCCTGCTCGCGCGACGGATGATCGAGCGCGGAGTGCGTTTCGTGAACATCTACCACGAAGGCTGGGACGCCCACAGCAACCTCGTGGGCAACCACACCGGCAATTGCGAGAAGACCGACAAAGCCGCCGCCGCGCTGCTCACCGATCTCAAGCGCCGCGGCCTGCTCGACGAAACGCTCGTGATCTGGGGCGGCGAATTCGGCCGCACACCGATGGTCGAGACGAACCCCGCGCTCGGCCGCAGCATGGGCCGCGACCATCATCCGCAAGCCTTCACGATGTGGATGGCCGGCGGCGGGGTCAAAGCCGGCCTCACCTACGGCGCGACCGACGAAATGGGCTTCCACGTCGTGGAAAATCCCGTCCACGTGTACGACATGCAGGCGACGATCCTGCATTGCCTCGGCTTCGACCACGAACGCCTCACCTTCCACGCCGCCGGCCGCGACTTCCGCCTCACCGACGTGCATGGGCGCGTGGTGAAGGCGCTGCTGACCTGACGGCCGGCGATTTCCTGAGGGTCAGTCTTTCTTCCGTTTGTTGCCCTGCCACCTCGGCTCCCAATCGGGCAGATCGGTGCGCGCGGTTTTCAGGTAGGCGCCGATTCTCTCCGCAATCGCGGGGTGCTTCGAGGCGACGTCGGTTTTCTCCGCGATGTCGGACTGCTGATCATAGAGAACGACCGGCGCGTCCGGGCCGCCGCTGCGGATGCCTTTCCAGCGTCCCTGAAACAGCGCGGCCTGCTTGAAGCCGCCTTCGTGGAATTCCCAATAGAGGAACTCGTGCGTCTTCTGCGCGTCCGCCTTTCCGAGGAGCGTCGGCACGAGGCTGATGGAATCCACATCGGGCGGCGGCGTTGTCCCGGCGAGTTCGGCGGCGGTCGCCATCCAGTCGCCGAAGTAGCCGACGTGTGGGGACTCTTTGCCAGCGGGCACTTTTCCCGGCCACCACGCGATGAAGGGCACGCGGATGCCGCCATCGGTGAGGCTGCGCTTGATGCCGGTGTAGGGACCGGAGGGGGCGAAACGCGCGAGGTCGTGGTTGCTTTCGTTGTGCGGGCCGTTGTCGCTGGTGAAAATGACGAGCGTCTTTTCGGCGATGCCGAGCCGCTGCAACTCCGCGAGCAGCCGGCCGATATAGCCGTCGAGCCGCGTGATCATCGCTGCCTGGCCCTTGTCGGGGTTCGGCCAGTCGCGGTCGGCGTAGGGCGCGTAGTCGGGGACCTCCGCGCCGTCCTTCAGGACGCGCGTGCGTTCGTTGTTCGCGTGCGGCACGACCATGCTCCAGTAGAGGAAAAACGGACGGTCCTTGTGACCGGTCACGAACCGGAGCGCTTCATCCGCGAACAGATCATCTGCGAACACGCGGGCCTCGGTGGCGTAACCGCCGCCGGCGTCGCCGACGCGGGTCACGACATTCGGCAGCGTGCGCTGGCTGTCTTCGTCCCAGAGGTAATCGGGGAAGTGATTGTGCGCGTGATGCTGGTTCAGGTAGCCGAAAAAGCGATCAAAGCCCTGCTTCCGTGGCAGCCCGCTCCCGGCGGCGCCGACGTCACCGAGGCCCCATTTTCCGATGAGCGCGGTGGCGTATCCCGCATCCTTCAGCACGCGGGCGACGGTGATGTCCCCTTCGCGCAACGCCTGCGCCGCCGGATTCTTGTCGCCGGCATTTCCCCGCACGCGCGTGTGGCCGTGATGCTGTCCGGTCATCAGCACGCTGCGCGACGGCGCGCAGACGGTGGCTCCGGCGTAGAAGTGTGTCAGTCGCATTCCCTCCCTCGCCATCCGGTCGAGGTGCGGAGTCTGGATGACTTTCTGTCCGTAGCAACCGAGGTCGCCGTAACCGAGATCATCGGCCATCACCCAGATCAGGTTCGGACGATCGGCGGCGGCACCGCGCATCGGCGCGGCGAGGATCGAGACGAGAGCGAGGAGAAAAGGGAGGAGTTTCATTGGGAGGAATGTCGTCGCGCAGTCCTGTCGATGAACCGCGGCACTCAAACGTAGCGGACGAGCCGGGCAATTTGCCAGCCCTGTGAGTCGCGGATGGCGGAATTGCGACGGGCTTTGCGGTTGACTCGGTTTCGACCGGCAATTCTCCTCCACGCCCCGCAAGCCCGCCTGCCGCGGCTGCAGGAAACCAAAATACGAACGTGCAAACAGAAACATTTGGAAAAACCGGGGACGGGGAAAGCGTCGAGATTTTCACCCTCACGAACGCGCATGGGCTGAAGGCGAGAGTGACGACATGGGGCGCCGGGCTGGTGGACATGCTGGTGCCGGACCGCGCCGGCGCGCTGGCGGACATCACGCTCGGTTTCGACAAGCTGGACAGCTATCTCGGGAAGCATCCGAGCTTCGGAGTGACCACCGGCCGCTTTGCGAACCGGATCGCGCTCGGGAAATTCACGCTCGACGGGGTGACGTATTCGCTCGCGACGAACAATGGCGCAAACCATCTTCACGGCGGCCCGACCGGCTTGCATCATCGCAACTGGAAGGCTGAGCCGGTGCCGGGCGCGAACGCCGTGCGCTTCACCTACACGAGCGCCGACGGCGAGGAGGGATATCCCGGAACGCTCAAGGTCGCCGTGACCTATGCGTTGACCGATGAGAATGAACTCCGGCTGGACTACGAGGCGACCACGGACAAGCCGACCATTTTGAACCTGACGAACCACGCGTATTGGAACCTCGCCGGCGCGGGCGATGGGGACATCCTCGGCCACGAAGTGACGCTGCATGCGGAGCGTTTCGTGCCGGTGGATGATGCCGGGATCCCGAGCGGCCGGATCGAGCCGGTGGCCGGCGGCCCGATGGATTTCCGGAAGTCGAAATCGATCGCGAAGGATTTCCCGAGGATGCTCGGCAACCCGGGCGGCTACGATCACACGTATGTCCTCAATCCCCGGGAAACCGGCGCGATGACACTGGCGGCGGAGGCCTTCGAGCCGCGGACCGGGCGTGTGCTGACGGTTTCCACCACGGAGCCTAGCATCCAGTTCTACACGGGCAATTTTCTCGACGGAACAGTCGTGGGCAAGGGAGGCAAGGCGTACCGGAAGAACTACGGGTTCTGCCTGGAGACGCAGCACTTTCCCGATTCGCCGAATCACCCGAATTTTCCGAGCACGGTGCTGCGACCCGGGCAGACGTTCCGGAGTGCGACGGTGCATCGGTTCTCGGTGAGGTAGCGCATGAAACGGATGCTGCCTCCCGCTCACGCCATTCCGCCTTCCGGCGCGCGACGATGAAAACCCGCGCGGCCGTCCTGCGTGAGCGCGGCCTTCCCGCGCCATACGCCCGGAGCAAGCCGCTCGTCATCGAGGAGCTGGAACTCGACCCGCCCGGCGAGGGCGAGGTGCTCATCGAAATGTCGGCGGCCGGGCTGTGTCATTCGGATCTTTCGGTGATCAATGGCACGCGGCTGTGGCCGCTGCCGCTCGTCCTCGGGCACGAGGCGTGCGGCGTCGTGCGCGAACCGGGCAGGGGAGTGAAGGATCTTCGCGAGGGTGATCATGTGGTGTTCTCCTTTCTTCCGACATGCGGACATTGCCCGATGTGCTCTGCGGGCCGGGCGTCGCTGTGCGAACCCGGCGTGATGGCGAATCGCGCCGGCAGGCTCATCACCGGCGGAATCCGTTTCCGCGGTTCTGCGGGCGAGACGGTCCACCATCACAGCGGAGTGGCCGGTTACTCGCAGTTCAGCGTCGTCGCGCGCGAATCCATCGTGAAGATCGAACCGGATGTGCCGATGGAGACGGCGGTGCTTTTCGGCTGCGCGATCATGACGGGCGTCGGCGCGGTGGTGAACACGGCGAAGGTGGCCGCCGGAACTTCCGTGGCGGTCTTCGGCATGGGCGGCGTAGGGCTGAGCGTCGTCATGGGCGCAAAGGCCGCGGGCGCCTGGCCGATCGTCGCAATCGACACGCTCGATGCGAAGGAATCGCTGGCGAGGCAATGTGGAGCGTCGCACTTCGTGAATGCCGCGGCGTGCGATGCCGTCGCGGCGGTGCGGGAGCTCACGCGCGGCGGCGCGGAGACGGCGTTCGAGGCGGTGGGTGATGAGCGCGTGATCGCGCAGGCATTTGGCGCCACGCGTCGCGGCGGGCGCACGGTATCGATCGGGCTCACGCATCCGGACAGGATGCTGACGGTTCCCGCGCTCGCGTTTGCCGCCGAGGAGCGTGTGCTCATGGGCAGCTACATGGGTTCCTGCGTTCCGCAGCGCGACATCCCGCGTTTCATCGCGATGTACCGGGCCGGCCTGCTGCCGGTGGACCTGCTTCGGTCCAGGGAGATTCCGCTGGAGGAGGTGAATGAAGCCTTTGACCTGCTCGAACGCGGCGAAGTCGCGCGGCAGGTGATCCGGTTCTGATTGCGGCTGCTACGTGGTGTGCAGATGCCTTCCGTGCAGAACCGCATGCTACCATCTTGCCGCGGGTTCATGTAGGGACTCTCATTCCCCCCACGCTCCATGGCACTCAAGGCGACCATCTTCAAAGCACTCGTCCAGCTATCCGACATGGACCGCAACCTCTATGGGGACTACCCGCTCACCATCGCCCGTCACCCATCGGAGACCGATGAACGGATGCTCATCCGGCTGCTTGCCTTGGCGCTGAACGTGCCGTCCAACGACGGGCAGGGCATGCTGGAATTCGCGAAAGACATGTGGGACGCCGACGAGCCTGCCATCTGGCAAAAGGATCTCACCGGACAAATCACGCACTGGATCGAAGTGGGCCAGCCCGATGAAAGGCGGCTGTCGCGTGCATGCTCGCGGGTCGGACGCGTCAGTGTTTACAGTTTCGGCACCAGCACACCGGTATGGTGGAAGGGCATCGAGCCCGCGCTCAGCCGCATCCGGAACCTGTCGGCATGGCAGATCCCCGCGGAGCAAAGCCGCGCGCTCTCCGTGCTGGCGCAGCGATCGATGGAATTGCAGGTCACTGTGCAGGAAGGCTCGGTCTGGGTGGGCGACGGGGACCGCTCCATCGAGGTCTCGCCGGTGCGGCTGTGCGGCGACGCGGGAAAGTGAACGCGGCGTCGCGCGCCGGATCTTGTGCTTGAGAAACGGCGCGAAGCGGGCACTCCTGCCTGCGTCCGCCCTGCCATGAAGCTTTCCTTCATCCTCGCCTGTTCCTTCGCCGCGTTCGCAGCCGCCTCCGATTTTCCGCCGCCCTACAACAGCGAGAAGGAGAAGCTGCAGTTCTCGACGCCAGCGGAGGCGCTCGCTGCGCTGAAACTGCCCGACGGTTTCCACGCCACCCTCTTTGCGAACGAGCCGGACGTGCAGAATCCCATCGCGATGGCGTGGGATCACCGGGGACGCATGTGGGTCGCGGAAAACTTCACCTACGCCGAGAGGCCGACGCGCTTCGACATGACGCTGCGCGATCGCGTGATCATCCTGGAGGACAAGGACGGCGATGGCCGCGCGGAGTCGCGCAAGGTTTTCACCGACGATGTGCAGATGCTCACGAGCGTCGAGGTCGGGCGCGGCGGCGTGTGGCTGATGTGCCCGCCGCAGTTGATCTTCATCCCGGATCGAAATGGCGATGACGCGCCGGACGGTCCTCCGGAGGTGATGCTCGATGGCTTCACGGTCGCGCAGGACAACTACCACAATTACGCCAACGGCCTTCGCTGGGGGCCGGACGGCTGGCTCTATGGACGCTGCGGGCACTCATGCCCGGGACGTCTCGGCGTCCCCGGAACCCCTGACGAACATCGCGTGCCGATCCAGGGCGGCGTGTGGCGTTTTCACCCGCAGCGGAAAACCGTCGAGGTGCTCACGCACGGGACGACGAACCCGTGGGGTCACGACTGGGACCGGCACGGCGAGGGGTTCTTCATCAACACCGTCACCGGCCATCTGTGGCATCTCATCCCCGGCGCGCATCTCGTGGATTCGAATCCTTCGCTCAATCCAAGTGTGTATGAACGGATGGACACGATCGCGGACCACTGGCACTTCGACAAGAAAGGTGGACGAAAGGCGCTGAGCGATGAGACAGCGAACTCACTCGGCGGCGGGCACGCGCACATCGGCATGATGATCTACCAAGCGGACCAATGGCCCGCGTCATTCCGCGACAAGCTTTTCACGCTGAACATGCACGGGCGCCGCGCGAACGTGGATCGCCTCGAACGCCTGGGCAGCGGCTACGTCGGGCGGCACGAGCCGGATGTTTTCCAGTCGGCCGATCCGTGGTTTCGCGGATTGGAAATCAGCACCGGGCCGGATGGCAGCGGCTACATTCTCGACTGGAGCGACATCGGCGAATGCCACGAGGCCACCGGCGTTCATCGCACGAGCGGGCGTATTTTCAAAATCACGCACGGCGAGCCGAAGCGAATGGAACCATTGGATCTCGCGAAGATGAGCGACAGCGAACTCGTGAAGCTGCACATGCACGACAATGAGTGGTGGGTGCGTCAGGCGCGGCTGGAACTTGCGGGACGCGCTGCTTCGGGAGGCAAACTCGGCCAGGCAAAAGCGCAGCTCGTTAAGATGTTCGAGACAGACACGGACACCGTCCATCAACTCCGCGCACTGTGGACGTTGCACAGCATCAGTCCTGTCGGCGATGGATTCCTATTCAGGCACATCTACCATTCCAACGAGCATGTTCGCGCGTGGGTCGTTCGCCTGTTCTCCGATAGGTGGCCCCTCGACACCGGCATGAGCGAGCGCCCCCAAAACGCACGCCAAGTTGCCAGCTTATCCCCGGATGGAAAGGAGCGTCTAAGCGAGGGGGAGATCAGCGAACGGGGAATGCTCGGCAACTTGGCGATACGCGCAAAGTATGACTCGTCGGCAATCGTCCGTCTCGCACTTGCATCCACGCTCCAGCGCCTTCCCGTGCAGGAACGACCTGCGCTTGCATCCGCACTCGTTGCTCACGCGGAGGATGCGGATGATCACAATCTCCCGCTGATGATCTGGTATGGCCTGATTCCCGTTGCGAACTCCGACCCTGCGGGGCTCGCGAAGCTCGCTGCATCGTGCGAGCTGCCGCTGACACGCCGCTTCATCGCGCGCAGGCTCGTGGAGGAGATCGAGAAGAATCCCGCGCCCGTGAATGCGCTGCTCACCGCCGCGCAGATGAAACCGGCAGCATTCCAATCCGACATTCTCACCGGGCTCGCCGAGGGTATGACCGGCTGGCGCAAGGCGACGAAGCCCGCGGCTTGGGACGCGCTCGCGGCGAAGCTTGCCAATTCCACCGACGAGAACATCCGCGCCCGCGTGCGCGAACTGAGCGTGCTCTTCGGCGACGGGCGGGCGCTTGATGAGGTGAAGCGCATCGCGCTCGACGGAAAGGCGGAACTCGGCGCGCGCAAGGCTGCGCTCAAGACGCTCATCGAGAGCAATCCGCCTGATCTGCGCGCCGCGTGCGAAACGCTTCTCGAAGTGCGCGGACTGAACGCCACCGCCGCGCGCGGGCTCGCTCTCTTCGATGATCCCGCAATCGGCGCGAAGCTCGCCGACAGCTACAGGAAGTTTTCGCCAGTGGACCGACCCGCCGTGATGGAGACGCTCGTGTCGCGCCCGGCGTTCGCAAAGCCACTGCTGGAACAGATCGCCGCTGGAAAAATCCCGCGCACCGATCTCAACGCGTTTCACGCACGGCAGATCCGCTCCTTCAACGATCCCGCGCTCACACAACGCCTCACCGAGGCTTGGGGCGAGGTGCGCGATTCATCCGCCGACAAGCAGAAACTCATCGCCGATCTCAAGGGCCGGCTCACCGCGGAGACACTGGCCAGGGCCGACCGCAGCCAGGGTCGCGTGATTTTTCAGACCCTCTGCGGCACGTGCCACACCATGTATGGCACCGGCGGCCGGCTCGGCCCCGACCTCACAGGTTCGGGTCGGGCGAACCTCGACTACCTCCTCGAGAACATCGCCGATCCGAGCGGTGTGGTCAGCGCCGACTACCGCATGAACATCGTGACGCTGAAGGACGGCCGCGTGCTTGGCGGAATCATCGCCGCGCAGACTGCGCGCACGCTCACGCTGCGGCTGCTCACCGAGGAGGCGACCATCGAGAAGTCGGAGATCGTGAAGCTGGAGGCGTCCCCCGTTTCCATGATGCCGGAGGGGCAATTGCTCGCTCTCCAGCCGGAGCAAGTCCGCGACTTGATCGCGTATCTCATGCACCCGGTGCAGGTGCCGCTGCCGGCCGCGTCAAAGTGATTGCGGCGCGCGAGGTTGACTGTCCACAGCCAATCAACCCTCGCTCCCAATGAAGTTCTCCCCACTCGTCACCGCGACCGCGTTCCTGCTCTCTTTCCTCGTTCCCGCAAACGCGGATTTCAGGGCGGGTGCGGCCGTTGTCGATGTCACGCCGCTCAAGCTGCCCGTGCTCGTGAACGGCGGCATGCTCAGCCGATCCGTGGACAAGGTCAAAACGCGCGTCAACGCACGGGCGATCGTGCTGGCCGACGGCAGGAGCCAGGTCGCGATGGTGGTGGCGGACAGCTGCATGAAGGGGCGTCCGATGCTCGACGAGGCAAAGGCGCTCGCGGCGAAACGCACGGGCATCCCCGCAGACCACATCCTCATCTCCGCCACGCATGCGCACAGTGCGCCGGCCTCGATGGGCTGCCTCGGGACCGATGCCGACCCGGCCTACGTGCCCTTCCTGCGCGACAAGCTCGTGGATGCCATCGCCGCGGCGCAGGCGAACCTGGAGCCTGCGCGCATCGGGTTCGCAACGGCTGACGCCGCGGATTTCACGGCGCTCCGCCAGTGGATCCGGCGTCCCGATCGCATCGTGGAAGATCCCTTTGGCAACAAGACCGTGCGTGCCAACATGCACGCAGGAAGAAACTGGGACGATGTCACGGGTGAATCGGGTCCCGAGGATCCCGCGCTTTCGCTGATTGCGATCCAGTCGCGCGAAGGGCGCCCGATCGCGGTGATGGGAAATTTCTCCATGCACTACTTCGGGGACCAGAACATCAGCGCGGATTACTTCGGCCTTTTCTCGGAGGGGCTGAAAGCGCGTATCGCCCCCGCGGCGCGGGAGGGAAAGCCGGAGTTCGTAGGCAGCATGTCGCACGGCTGTAGTGGCGACATCTATCGGGTCGATTACACGATCCCGGAAAAGGACCGGCCCAAGCCGACCATCGAGGAATATGCGAGCGGGCTGCTCGACATCGCGATGAAGGCGTACGGCGGCATCCAGTACCGCGCGGATCCGGAGATCGCGATGGCGGAGTGGCGCATGACGCTGAAGTATCGTGTGCCGGACAAGCAGCGGCTCGAATGGGCGCAGCGAATCGTCGCCGCGATGGGCGACCGCGCTCCGAAGGACACCACCGAGGTCTATGCGCGCGAGCAAATCCTGCTGCATGAGCGCCAGCAGACGGAGATCGTCGTGCAGGCGATCCGCATCGGCGACATCGGCATCGCGACGACCCCGTGCGAGACCTACGCCATCACGGGTCTGAAGATCAAGGCCGCCAGCCCGCTCGCGCACAACATGGTGATCGAGCTTGCCAATGGTGGCGATGGTTACATCCCGCCGGCAGAGATGCATCTCTACGGCGGTTACAACACGTGGGCGGCGCGATCCGCCGGGCTCGAGGTGATGGCCGAGCCGAAGATCACCGAAAGCGCGATCCTCCTGCTGGAGAAGGTCGCGGGCCGGCCGCGGCGCGAATACAAACTGAGTGAGGGCTCCGCGTCGCGTGCCATCGTCGCTCTCAAGCCTGTCGCATGGTGGCGTCTCGACGAATTCGCGGGGCCGCACGCCATCGACTCGAGCGGGAATCGGCGGGATGCGTTCTACGAGCGCGAGATTTCCCATTATCTCGAGGGTCCGTATTCCGCTGCCTTCTGTGCGCAGGGGGAGAGGAATCGGGCGCCGCATTTCGTGGGCGGACGGCTCCGCGCCCGCCTCGCCGAGCCCGGGAGGAAGTATTCCGTTTCGCTTTGGATCTGGAATGGAATGCCAAACGACGGACGCGAGGTGAGCGGCTGGATCTTCTCCCGCGATCGCGACGACGGTCTCGGCGCGCGGGGGGATCATCTCGGAATCGGCGGCAGGAGCGGCAACACGGGCCGGCTCGTCTTTTTCCACGGCGATCGCCCGCAGGACGCCGTCGCCGGCAAAACCGAGATCCCGCGCTGGCAGTGGCGCCACGTCGTGCTCGTCCGCGATGCGGAAAAAGTGCGCGTATATCTCGACGGCAACCTCGAAATCGAAACTTCAGCGACCGCGGATTTTCCGGCCGGCCTCGAGCAGTATTTCCTTGGAGGACGCAGTGACAACGACTCGAACTGGGAGGGGCGGCTCGATGAAATCGCGATCTTCAACCGCGCGCTGAGCGCCGGTGAGGTGGCGAAGTTACAGGTGAAATAGCCTCACTCAGGGCCAACAAGATCCCGATGAATCCAAATCCTCCATGACACATCCACCGCACTCAGGTCTCCCCGTCCTTTCCGCCGTTGCATCGCTTGTGCTTTTTCTATTGCACCCGGCGTCCGCAGCGGAGCCGCCGCGCGTTTTTCGCGCGGGCGCCGCAACGAGCAACATCACGCCGCCTCTCGGTTCCTCCATCAACGGCGGTTTTCAGGATGGCAAGGCGACACACATTCACGACGAGCTTCACGCCCGCTGCCTCGTCATGGACGACGGCACGACAAAGCTCGCGATCGTCATTGCGGATAATTGTGTCATCCAGCGCAGCATCTTCGACGACGCGAAACGCCAGGTGCATGAGGCCAGCGGCCTGCCCGTGGAGAATATGCTCATGTCCGCCACGCATGCCCATTCCTGCGGCACGCTGACGGCGGTGGGTCAGAGTGAGCCGGATCCGGCGTATCAGAAATTCGTCGCGCAGCGCATTGCCGACGGGGTGCGGCGTGCTTTGAACAATCTGGAGCCCGCGCGCATCGGCTGGGGCCGCGGCGATGTGCCGCAGCATGTGTTCAACCGCCGCTGGTATCTCCGGCCCGGTGCGATGCCGCCCAATCCTTTCGGCCAGGCCGGCGATCAGGTTCGCATGAATCCCGGTGTCGGGAACCCGGATCTCGATCGTCCGGCGGGGCCTACCGATCCGCAGGTGTGTTTTATTTCCGTGCAGTCCACGGCCGGGCGGCCCATCGCGCTCTACGCAAACTATTCGCTGCACTACGTCGGCGGCGTGGGAGCGGGTCACATTTCAGCGGATTATTTCGGCGCATTTGCTGATCGCATCCAGGAACTGCTGGGCGCGGACCGGCTGGACCCGCCGTTTGTCGGTATGATGTCGAACGGCACGAGCGGGGACATCAACAACATCGACTTTCGTGGTGGCCAGCCGAAGCAGCCGCCATACGGCCGGATTCGCATCGTCTCAAACGACGTCGCCCGGGAGGTTGCGCGCGTTTGCAAGACACTGACCTACCGCGACTGGGTTCCCCTCGGAGTTGCGCAACAGGAGGTGAAGCTGGGTCTGCGTCTGCCATCCCGGGATGAATCGGAGAAGGCGCGTGAAGTGATGAAACGATCGAAGGCATTCCCGCGCATGGAGACGATGGAGCAGGTCTATGCGCGCGAGGCGGTGTTGCTGAGCGAATTCCCGCCGGAGGTTTCCGCACCGTTGCAGGTGTTGAAGTTCGGCGATCTGCGTGTCTTTACCATCCCGTGCGAGGCATTCGTCGAGATCGGCCTGGAACTGAAGCGCCGTCACCCGGACAGTTTTACTGTTTCGCTCGCCAACGCCTATCACGGCTATCTGCCGACGCCGGAGCATCACGCGCTCGGCGGGTATGAAACCTGGCGCGCACGATCGAGCTGCCTCGAAGAGGATGCTTCGACGAAGATCCTTGCCGGCCTGGAGCAACTGTTCGAGCGACTGAAGTGAGCAGGATGCCAGTTCACTTCCTGACATCAGTGCGATCGAACCATCTCCATCAGAATTTATGAAAGCCGCATCCTTTAAATTTGCCCGATTGAGTCCGCTCATCGCGATCCTGTTCGTGATTCCGCCGCTGGGCGCGGCGCCCGCCCTTTCGCCGCCGCCGGTCGTTCCCGCCGCGGTCCCGCCGGAGATCCGCGTCTTGCAGCCCGGCGTGAAACTCACGCTGCTGGCGGAACACCCGGATCTCGTGACGCCCACGGGCATCGATGTGGATGAAAAAGGGAACATCTGGCTGATCGCCTGCCACACGCACTTCCGTCCGGAGGGCTACATCGGGCCGGAATACGACGAGGTGCTGGTGTTTGATCGGGACGGCAAGAACCGGCGCGTGTTCCACCAAAAGACGAAGGCGACCATGCATCTGGAACTCGGACCGGGCGGCTGGGTATATCTCGCGGAGCGGGGCCGAATCCTGCGCGTGAAGGACACCGATGCCGATGGCGTCGCGGACACCGAGGAGGTCCTCGCGAACCTCGATACGCTCGCGGATTACCCGCACAACGGTCTCTCGGGCATGGCGTGGCACCCGGACGGCTCGCTCGTTTTTTCCCTCGGCGAAAATTTCGGCAAGGCGTGGACGCTCACCGGTCGCGACGGGAGGAAGGTGAGCGGGCGCGGCGAGGGCGGTGTGTTCCGGTGCGGTGCGGATGGTTCCGGCTTGCGACGGATCGCGCGCGGGTTCTGGAATCCGTTCGGGCTGCTGGTGCGCGAGGACGGCGAGATGTTCGCGGCCGAGAACGATCCCGGCAGCCGTCCGCCATGCCGTCTGCTGAATATCGTCGAAGGCGCGGACTATGGATTCCAGTGGGTGTATGGCAGTGCGCCGGTGCATCCATTCGTCGCGTGGAATGGCGAACTGCGTGGCACGCTGGGGATGATCCATCCGGCGAGCGAGGCGCCATGCGCGGTGGTCGCGCTCGGGGGCGGTTTGATGCTGCCCTCCTGGAGCAGCCATTGCATCGATTACTTCCCGCTGGTGCGCAAGGGCGCCGGCTACACGACACAGAGGGTGGAACTCGTGCATGGTGGCGATTTCTTCCGGCCGGTCTGCATGGCAGCGGGACCGGACGGAGCGTTCTATCTCACGGACTGGGTGTTCAGTTCGTATCCGATCCATGGCCGCGGCCGGCTGTGGAAACTGGAGATCGATCGCGCGAGGGCGCATTGGATGAAGCCCGAGCCTGAGCCGCTGAACGACGCGGCGCGGCTTGCGAACGATCTTCGCGAAGGCCGCGCAAAGCCGGGCGAGGCGCAACTTTTCGAGCATGCGCGCGGCGGCGATGCCTATCTGTCGGACGCCGCGCTGACGGCGCTCGCGCGTGAAAGCGTATCCTGGACGCCCGAGTCCGTGAAAGCTCTCCCCGACAGGGATCGCGTGTGGGCCGTTGTCGCGCTTCGCCGCGTGGATCTCGCCGAGGAGAACTGGGTGAGGTTGCTGCTCACGGACAAGGATCCCGAGGTGCGCTTCGAGTGTCTGCGGTGGATCGCCGACGAGGTGCTCACGAGTTTCAGCGCGGACGTGGAGGCGATGCTTGTAAGGCCCGACCTCGACTACCGGCTCTTCGAGGCAACGCTCGCCACATGGAACACCCTGCGCGGAAATCCCGGTGCCGGGGTCACGGATCCAGCGGTCCTCATGGAGCGCGTCACGGATGCCGCCACACCGCCGCGCCTGAAAGGCTATGCGCTGCGCCTTCTGCCGGCGACGCATCCGAAGCTCACGGTGTCTTTGCTGAGGGAACTGCTCTCGAGCGGTGATTCCGTGCTGGCGCTGGAGGCGGTTCGTTCGCTGGTCGCGAGGAATGCCGATGATGCGCGCGCGGTGCTTGCCGGCGTCGCCGCGGACGAAGCGCGGTCCGCCGATTTGCGCGCCGATGCCATCGTGGGCCTCGCCACTTCGTCCGCGCCGGATCACCACGCACTGTTGCTGAAACTTGCGGCGCACGAGAATGGCGCGGTGCGCGACGAGGCTTTGCGCGCGCTCCGTCTCTCGTCGCTCGCCGCCACGGAGCAAGGGCCGCTTGCGGGCGTCGCGCGGCAGCACCCGGAATCTGCTGCGCTGGTGCATGCGTTGCTGGATCCCGCGACGATCCATGCCGGGCGGCCGGCACCCGACGACACCGGGGCGTGGCTGAGACGCCTTGCCGCGCTCCCGGGGAAGGCCAGCGCGGAAGCCGGACGCCGCATTTTTTTCCATCCCGGAATGGCGCTGTGTGCGACGTGCCATCGTCATGGCGGCCGCGGCAATGTCGTCGGTCCGGACCTCACATTTATCGCACGACAAGGCGACGGGGCGACGCTCCTCCGTTCGATCCTTGAGCCGAATCGCGAAGTGGCGCCGCAGTTCCATCCGACGCTGCTGAAACTGAAGGACGGGACCGATTTCAACGGCATCCTGCTGCGCTCATCGAGCACCGAGGTATTCCGCGACCCGACCGGACGGGAACGCACATTCAAGCCGGAGGACATCCTGGAGCGCACCGAGTTGACGACCTCGCTCATGCCGCCCGGCCTGGTCGGTTCGCTCACCGATGCTGAGTTGCGTGACTTGCTGGCTTTCCTCACCCGGGAGTCCAGTCCGTAGAAAGCGGCGAACCAATGCACCTTGGGGACTTCGCCGAGAGCCACACGCGGGACCGCGACGCGGCGCTCCGGCCCGGCGCGGACGATGACATGTCTGCGATGGGGCAGTGCTCGCGCCGGGAGTTCTTCGCGGATACGATGACTGCGACGCTTGCGATCGCGATGTCCGGGATTCCGGACGCTTCCGCTGCGTCCGACAAAGTTATGAACAACGAACTCCAGTCACAACTTCTCGACTGTCTCGGTGGACCTTGGCCGGAAGGCGGTTCGCTCGAGCCGAGGATCGAGACGACAGAACAGAAGGAGGGATATCGCCTTGAGCGCGTCTCCTATCTCGTCGAACCGCACGAGCGGATCGCAGCGTGGCTGCTTGTGCCCGACGGCATCAATGACCGGAACAAAGCTCCCGGCATCTGTGTCTGGCATCAGCACGGAGGACAGTATGACGTCGGAAAGGAGGAGCCCGCCGGTGTCCGCGCACCGAATTCCAGCCGGATGCACATGACCGGAGTCGCTCTGGCGAAAGAGGGTTATGTCGTCCTGTGTCCCGATGCGGCCGGCTTTGGCGAGCGGAACAAGCCGCTGCGCGAAGCGGGCGGCAGGAGTATCAAGGGACGCGATCTCGAACACTACCTTTTCGGAGTGTACGTCGTCGCTGGGAAATGCCTCGCTTGGAAAAATATCCTCGATATGCGCCGCGCGGTGGACTTTCTCGCGGCACGTGGCGAGGTGCTTGCGGATCGTCTCGGCTGTTACGGCCATTCGATGGGATCCACGCACACCTGGCTGGTCGGGCCATGGGAGCCGCGGTTGAAGGCGCTTGTTGGAAATTGCTGCATGCCCACCTATGCCGCGATGGAACGGACCAATCTCATTCATTGCTTCCCGAACTACGTGCCTGGCTGGCGCGAGCACGGTGACATTCCTGAGATCGTCGGGTTGATTGCGCCGCGGCCCTTGCATCTCAACTTCGGGGAGACCGACCATGGCAGCCCGATCGAGGAGGTCCGTGCCGCGCTTCCCAGGATTGCGCGTGCTTATGAGGAAAAGCGGGCAGGGGATAAGTTCACATGGTTCATCGAACCGGGGACCGGGCACGTCCTCAGCGAGGAGATGTGGCGGTTGACGCGAACTCACTTCGCCAAACATCTCCGCGGCTGAGAGGTCGCGGATGGTTCGCGATGGACACCACGCATTGCATGGCAGCCGTGAACCGCGCCGGGTCCGCCGGCGCAGACAACACGGAACCTTGGTGAATCTGATCGCTTCCCGAAGAAGGTACGCCGGGATCCGCGCGCTACCTGCGCTGCTTAAGCGCGGCGGCGAACACACCCATCAGCGTCACGGCGGCGATCGCCGCAAGCGGGACGACAAAGTTGCCGGCCATGCCGACTAGAAAACTCCGCCAGTGGCTGAAGCCCTGGAAGAGATAGGTCATCAGCGGCACAATGATCAGCGACGGCAAGCCGATGAATATTACCGCAAATGCAGCGGCCCTTGCCACGTGGGTGGCGGCGCTCTTCTTGGACGAAGAGGAGCCGATCTCGCGGTATGGAAGCAATTCGAGATAATCGTTATCACGCCTCATAGAGCGGCATTGGTGGATGAAAACTTCCCCGATGAAAAGTCCTAAATCGAATCGACGCTAGGTTTCTCCATGGCTGTGTATGTGTTGCCTTGAAAGGCTTGTGAATGCGAAATTTGTCATTGGAACAACAAAGGCTATAAATCTAGACAGATGGCGAGCGATGCCCTATTCGTTGCGTCTTATGACAAGAAACACACCTACGTTGAATCAACTGAAGCGAGGACTCGAACTCGCGGAGCGAATCGAAAAATTGCAAGCTGAGATGGCCTCGATTTTTGGGGCAAGTGCGGCCACCTCGTCGGCAGTCGTCGCGCCTTCCGCGAAGGGGAAGACGGGCAGGAGGAAGTTGTCGCCGAAGGCGCTGGCAAATATCAGGGCCGCGCAGAAGAAGCGCTGGGCAAAGTTCAAGAGCCAGAAAGGTTCGGCAAAGGTCAAGCCGGAGGCCAAACCGGCAAAGAAGAAGCGCACTTTGACGAAGGCGGGTCGCGCGCGACTCGCAGCCGCCATGAAAGCGCGGTGGGCTGCTGCGAGGAAGAGCGGCGGACCTTTGCCCACTGCGAAAAAATAGCTCCATCGCCAGAGCCCGCGGATCTCGAGCGATTCGCGGCGCGTTGACGGCTGAATCCGGAATTCGACACTCCGCGGCGGCCGGGATTTTCGCGAACCAACCACGGCCATCATGAACAGACGCGGCCTGCAGATGCTGTTAGCTGCACTTTCATGTCTCCCCGGTACCCGCGTATCGGGCGAGACCGTGGGGCCGTGGAATCTCACGAATCTTTCACGACCGCCGGCCATGCGGTGGGAGCAGCAGGATGGGCCGGTGCATTCACTGCTGTACGCGGGAGCGAGGTATCAGGATCGACCGACGGAGGTCTTCGCCTTCTATGCATCGCCGGCCACGCTGGGCGAAGCTGAGCCGGGCAGGAAATTTCCTGCCGTGGTGCTCATTCATGGCGGTGGTGGGACGGCGTTTGCGGAGTGGGCATGGCTATGGGCGAAGCGTGGTTACGCTGCGATCGCGATGGATCTCGCGGGACACCGGCCGCCAGGGCCGGTTTACGATTCGAAGACCGGTGCGCCGGTCGCCGGCCAGGCGAATGACCGGAAGAAACGGACGCGCCTGCCGAATGGCGGTCCCGATCAGGGTCATCCGGAGAAGTTTGAAACCATCGGAGGAGGTGCAACGGATGACTGGCCGTATCATGCGGCGGCCAGCGTCATCCTTGCGCATTCGTTGGTGCGGAGTTTCCCGGAAGTCGATCCCGATCGTACTGCGGTCACCGGCATTAGCTGGGGCGGCTACACGACCTGTCTCGTCGCGTCTCTCGATGGTCGTTTCAAGGCTGCTGTGCCCGTGTATGGCTGCGGCTTCCTACACGAGGGCGAATCCGTGCAGAAGCCCTCCATCGACAAACTCGGAGCGCGTCGTGCTGAGTGGATTCGTGAATACGATTCCTCGAGCCTTCTGCCACGCTGCCGGGTGCCGATCCTGTTCGTGAATGGGACGAACGACATCCATTACCCGCTGGACAGTTACCAGAAGAGCTTTGATTGCGTGCCCGGTGCGAAGCAGATGCGCATCGAGGTAAACATGGCCCACGGTCCCCCGCCGGGTTGGGCGCCGGAGGAAATCGGCATTTTCATCGATTCCTATTGTCGCGGTGGCAAGCCACTCCCAAAACCCGGTGACGCAGCGATCCGCGAAGGGCGTGTCCATCTCCCCTTTTCCAGCGTTGTCGCCATCAAGTCGGCCGGGTTGCACTACACGACGGATGGAGGAATCCGCTCGAAACGCAAATGGACGACGATCCCCGCGGTGGTCGGGGACGGCGTCATCACTGCACCGCTTCCGCCCGCGGGGGCGAATACCTGGTTCGTTACGTTGCGCGATGCGCGCGGGGCGATGGTCAGTTCAGGCGTTCAGTTTGCCCGGTAGGCAACCGGCACAGCCCGCTCGGAACTCCCATTTTCGTCCGAGGGCCGGCTGTCTGAGGGCGGGGTCGCAAGGACGGGTTGTCGAAATCACGCCGGACCGTGGGCGGACGAGCCGGCTTCGGGCGGCGGGGCGCAGTCGGCGGTCGCGGTGATGCCGATGCTGGCGCGCCGGAGATCGGGATAGGTTTCGTTGGCACCCGCCTTGGTGAGTCGCTCGCGGCGGGCGGAGAATTCGGGTCCCTCCGGTTGCCACAGGCCGACGACGATCCGTGCCGAGGGCAGCCGCGCGCGCAGCCGTTTGCAGAGCGCGCGGGCGGCGATGGTGGAGACCGGCTGCGGCGAGGAAATGCAGACGACTGACGGCGCGAGAGCCGCGGCCTGCTCGACGGACTCACCGGCGAGCAATTGCGATGAAAGGACGGTCGTCGCGACGCCGGATTCCGCCAGCACATGCGTGAGCATCAGCGCAGCGAGTTCGTCAACTTCGTGGCTGGCTGGGATGCAAAGCACCGGTGTGGTCGTCGCCTCCGCCGCAGGGTGGGGCTGGGGGAGGTCGGCGATGATCTGGCGCAGGATCTGGCAGGCCTCGGCGCGCCCGCCTTCGGGCAGCGCGCCCGCGCGGAAATCGGTCTCCATGCTCCGCAATGCCGGAAGCACGACTTCGTCGAACGTGGCGAGCGCACTCTGTTCGCCAGTGTGCTGCTCGATGATGGCGCTTGTCTCCTCTTCACTGAGCGCCAGCAATCTTTGGTAGAGCCGGTCGCCGGGAGCGATGGATGGCTTGTCGCCCATGAGCAGATCGAGAGAAGCGAGATCGGGCAGATACTTCCCGGCCACCGCGAGACAGACGGCCAGAGGCGTGGCGAGAACGAGGCCAACCCCGCCCCAGAGCCACGTCCAGAAGAGCGCGGAGACAATGACGGCGAGCGGGGAGATTTCCGTGCTCGTGCCGTAGAGCCAGGGCTCGATGACGTTGTTGGACACCAATTCGCATACGACGAAGAGGCCGACGGTGAGGAGCGGCTGATGCCATGATTCAAAGACGGCAAGCGACAGCGCGATCGGGAACGCCGCGGCGATCCACGGGCCGATGTAAGGCAGGAACCGCAGCACCATGGCGAGAAGCCCCCAAAAGATCGCGTTCGGAATGCCGATGAAATACAACCCGATGCCGATCGCGAGGCCGAAGCTGGCATTGACCATCAACTGCGCGAGCAGGTAGCGGCTGATGCGTTGCCCGGCTTCGTCGAATGCCTGCGATGTCACCCGCAGTTGTCCGCGGCCCACGAGTTGGATCAGCCGGTCGCGCAAGTCTTCGCCGGCCATCAGCATGAAGATGACGATCACGATCACCACGGCTGTGTTGCCGAGCGGGCCGAC
>JBEBGK010000175.1:0-6852 GCA_040081515.1 Chthoniobacteraceae bacterium | reverse complement strand
AGTTCATCGTCGCGCTGGACGCGAAGACGGGAACGACGAAGTGGGAGGTGAAACGATCGGTGGACTACAAGGACCTCGAGCCGGACGGCAAACCGCAGGCCGACGGCGACTGGCGCAAGGCGTTCGCGACGCCGCACGTCACGGAGTGGCAGGGGAAGCCGTTGCTCCTCTCCAGCGGAGCGAAGGCGCACTACGCCTACGACCCGGCGACGGGGAAGGAAATCTGGCGCTTCGACGAGCATGGCGCGCACAGCGCCGCGGCGCGTCCGGTCGTCGGGTCGGGAATGGTTTTCATCCCGGTCGGCTTTGGAAAAAAACAGATCATCGCGCTGAAACTCGGCGGCGCCGGGTCGCTCGATGAATCGTCTGTCGCATGGCGCGCCGACAAGGGTGCGCCGAACAAGCCGAGCCTCATCCTCGCCGGGGACTACGTTTTCGCCGTGGACGACAAGGGCATCGCGACCTGCTTCGAGGCGAAGACCGGCGCGACGAAGTGGAGCGAGCGCATCGGGGGCGACTACTCGGCGTCGCCGCTGCTCGCGGAGGGGCGCCTTTACTTTTTCAACGAGCAGGGCGCGGTGACCGTGGTCGCCGCGGCGCCGGAATTCAAAAAGCTCGGCGCCGGGAAATTCGACGACGGCTTCATGGCATCGCCCGCGGTGAGCGGGAAGGCGCTGTTCCTGCGAACGAAGACCGCGCTTTACCGCGTGGAGGAATAGGTGCCGTCGCTCGTCGAAAGTCTCGCGCTGCTCGCGGATCCCACCCGCCTGCGCCTGCTGCTCCTGCTGGGCGAGGAGGAACTCTCCGTGGTCGAGCTCCAGGAGATCCTCGGCATGGGCCAGTCGCGCATCTCGAACCATCTCGCGCAACTCCGGCAGGGCGGCCTCGTGCAGGACCGGCGCTCCGGCAAGAACATCTACTACACCGTCGCCGCCCCGGAGACGCTCCCGGATCTCGGGCCGATCCTGAAGGCCGCCGCCCGCGAGATCGCCGCCGCCGCGCAGGATCGGACCGCCCTGAAGGTCGCCGTCATCAAGCGCAACGACCGGACGCGGGAATACTTCAACAAGCTCGCGGGAAAATTCGGGCGGACCTACTGCCCCGGGCGCACGTGGGAGGCGGTGGCGCATTCCCTTTTCCTGCTCGTGCCCTCGTCCACTGTGGTGGCGGACCTCGGCGCCGGGGAGGGGACGCTGTCGCAACTGCTCGCGAAGCGGGTGAAAAAAGTGATCGCGGTGGATAACAGCGAGAAGATGGTCGAGTTCGGCGCGAAGCTCGCGCGGGAACACGGCTTTGAGAACCTCGAGTTCCGGCTCGGCGACATCGAGAATCCGCCGATCGAACCGGCCACGATCGATGTTGCGCTGCTCAGCCAGGCGCTGCATCACGCCGAGCGCCCGCAGAAGGCGCTCTCGGCCGCGCATCGGATCTTGAGAAAGGGCGGGCGGCTCGTGGTGCTCGATCTCCTCCAGCATCAGTTCGAGGAGGCGCGCGAGCTCTATGCGGATCGCTGGCTGGGCTTCAGCGAGGCGGATCTCCTGGGATGGCTGGAGGCCGCGGGCTTCTCGGAGATCGAGGTGACCGCCGTCGCGAAGGAGCCGCGCCCGCCGCATCTCCAGACGGTGCTCGCGACGGGCGTCAAGCACTGAGCACGGGCTCGGCGCCGTCTATTCCGCGCGGATCTCGACCGGCGTCCCGACTTTCACCTTTTCGAAAAACACCCGCGCCACTTCCTCGGGGAGCCGGACACAGCCGTGCGACGCAGGGTAGCCGGGCAGGATCCCGGCGTGGATGCCGAAGCCGGCGTCGTTGAAACGGCAGAAGTACTGCATCGGTGCCGGAATGAACCGGGTGCCGCTCGGGGCGGAATCCACCTTCATGCTCACCCCTTGGGTGATGACGCGGCCAAACTTGTCCACGAAATTCCCGTAGATGCTCGCCCGCCGCTCGGGCTGCTTCTCGAGGATGGTGAACTTCCCCGCCGGCGTCGCGCCGGTGACCTTCCCGCTCGATATCGGCGTGTCGATATACACCGCGTCGCCGAGCATGAGGCTGGCGCGCTGGCGGGCGAGGTCCACGACGACCCGTGAATTGTCGGGCGTGATCTTCTCCGCCAGTTCGCGGGTGATGATCGGCGGGTCCTGCTTCCGGATCAAATCGCCGGCTTTCGGTTCGGACGCGTGCAGCCCGCCGCCGATCGCGCAGGAAAGGGTGACGATGGCGAGGATGGGGCGCATTCCATTCATTTGGCAGGACGTGTTCTATGAACGCGGGCGTCCCCGCTGCAACGACAGAAATCATCCCCGCTGCCGTGCCGCGCATGTTTGCGACGAGGCGCGTTGCCAATCCGCCCGCCCGCAGCTTACAAGGGAACCCCAAGCATTCCGGTGAATTTCCGCAACCTCATCACGGCGACGCTCCTTTTCCTTTCCGCACTGTCGGCGGACGGCCAGAAGGATCGTGAAAAGGTCGCTCCCGCACCGCCGCCCGTCATCTCCCAAAGGGTCGCGCTGCAGCGTGGTGAAACGGTGGAGATCCCGCTCGGAATCCATGGAGTCCGGGGCGAGCAGCTCCAATTCCTCATCCGCACCCCGCCGAAATCCGGGCGGCTCTCCGCGATAACCTTGCGCGGGGCGAATGCCGCCGTGGTGAAATATACCGCGCCGTCGAAAGGCAGCGTCACCGAGGATCGCTTTGCATACGCCGTCAGCGGTTCCGAAGGAGTGTCCGCGCCCGGGTTGGTGACGATCAGCATCGTGGAGCCGGCGATGCTGCCGGGCAAACTGGTCGCCCCGGCGGAACTCGATTTTCCAAAGGTCGTCACCGGCGAACGCAGCACCGTCGAGATGGAACTCGGGAACACGGGAGGCGGTGTGCTGGAGGGGGAGGTCCGCGTGCCTTCACCGTGGAGCATCGAGGGGAGCGGGGCTTTCCGAATCGATCCCGGAGCGAAGGCGGTGATGAAGGTCGTCTTCCAGTCCGAAAAGCCGGGCACCTTTCGCGATGACGCTGTGCTGTCCGGGCCGGCGAGAACAATTATCGCCCTGCGCGCGAGCGCGGAGGAGCGCCTGGTCGTCACGCCGCAGAAGTTGGAACTGGTTGCCAAATCCGGCAGCCAGACCCGCATGGGCGTCCTTCGCATCGCCAACCGTTCCCGCGAGCCGGTGAAGATTCAGATCGCCGCCGGTTCACGTCTGATGCCGGATCGTGTGGTGACCATCGCCGCGCGCGCCGATGCGGAAGTCCCGGTCTTCGCGGAGGCCGGCGATGTTTCCGAGATCACGGATGCGATCACGCTCTCGAGCGGAACATGGAGCGTCTCCATCCCGGTCCATGCTTCCGCAGTGGAAGCGTTGCTGCGATTCGCTGCGGGCGGGCGACTGTTCGAAAAAGTGACCCCGGGCGAGGCCACGGACTCTGTCGCGAAGCTGGAGAATCTGGGAGGAAAGGCCGTGTCGGTCCGGCTGGAAGTGGACCCGCCTTTTCAACTCCGGACCCAGACTGCGGTCGTTCCGCCAAATGGAAGCGTGGACATTCCTGTGCGCCTCCCCAGCGTCGAGCCGGGGCTGCGCAAGGCGAAGCTGAGCGCGAGGGCGGAGGGACAGGTGGCGAGCGTGGAGATCAGCGCCGACGTCCCGGCCGGGCCGGTGCGGCTCGCGCCCGATATCGTGGCGGCCCCGCCGGTGCCGGAGGTCTCCGCAAAACAGCCGGATCCGGATGCGCAGGAGGCACCGCCAGCAATGCCGGCGACGCTCAAGGAACATCCGAACGGGCTCGGGGATTTCGCCCGGGCCACCGGGCCGACATCGGCGTTCATCGACTGGCCCGTCAGCCTCGGAGGATCGGTCTCGCCGCTCGTCGAACAGCGGCTGCTTTCGCTTTCGCCGGAGGATGAACTCGTCATCAAATGGGCGCGGGTCCATGGCGTCACCTTCCGGCAGCAGGGTGACCGGATGCGTGCGGAACTCACCGGTCTGGAACCCGCGTCGCTCCATACCATGCGCGTAGTCACAGACCGCGGAGAGACCTCGGAGGTCGTGTTCACCGTGCATTTCTGGACGCCGCCGAAGAAGCCTCTGTTTGAGATAAACTGGAGACTCGCCGCGCTGATCGCCGCGGCGGGAACGTTCCTTTACCTCCTGTGGAGGAGACGAAAGTCCACGAGCGGCGGCTGGTGAGGTGAGCGCGGCCCGGAATGGGTGTGGCTGTCAGCCGAGCTTGAAGGGACCCTCGCCCGCAGGTTCCTCGGCGACCGGGTTGCGAAGGATTCCGATCTTCTCGATTTCGATCTCCACGACATCGCCGGGATTCAGCCACCGCCGCGGGATGCGCGCCATGCCCACTCCGTGCGGCGTGCCGGTGATGATGACCGAGCCGGGCAGCAGGGTCGTGCTCGAGCTCAGGAACTCGACGATCGTCGCCACGTCGAAAATCATGTCGTTCGTGTTCCAGTCCTGGAGCGTCTCGCCGTTCACCCGTGTCGCGATCCGGAGCGCCTGTGGATTGGTGAGTTCATCCGCCGTCACGATCACCGGGCCGAGCGGGCAGAAGGTGTCGAACGTCTTTCCCCGGCACCACTGTGCGCCGCCGCCCTGTTCCTGCCAGTCGCGGGCGCTCACGTCATTCGCGCAGGTGTAGCCGAGCACATAGTCTGCGGCCTTGTCGCGTGTCACGTTCTTGGCGGTCCGCCCGATGACCATGGCGAGTTCGCATTCGTAGTCCACCGCGTCGCTTCGCATCCGCCGCGGGAGGAGGATCGGGGATTCGGGATCCTGGACGGCGCCCGGCGATTTCATGAAGAGGACGGGGAATTTCGGCAACGGCTTGTTCGCCTCGGCCGCATGCTGCTTGTAGTTCAGGCCGATGCAGAAGATGGCGGCCGGCTGCAGAGGTGCGAGCAGGCGTCCGGATACGGGCGTGCCGGTGTCCGAGAGCGTGCCGAAGAGCTCGCCGTTCAGGCGTGTGAAGGAGCCGTCGGCGTGCTGCCGGGCGAGGGCGATGGAGCGGTCGGGAAGTTGGAGTCGTGCGATACGCATGCATTCTCGCTATCTGCGAAATCGGGCGGGGGCAACTTTCGATTTGCCAGCCGCCGGATGCTGCGCAGACTGCGCGCTCTTTTCCGCTGAACCAAAATGAACAAACCAAAAGTGCTAGTGGCTGATCCAGTGAGCGAGCGCGGCGTCGCCGAATTGCAGGAGGGCGGGCTGGTCGATGTGACCGTGAAGACCGGACTCAAGGAGGAGGAACTGCTGAAGATCATCGGCGAATTCGACGGCCTCGTGGTGCGTTCGCAGACGAAGGTGAATGCCCGGGTGATCGAGGCGGCAACGAAACTGAAGGTCGTCGGACGCGCAGGAGTCGGTGTGGACAATGTGGACGTCGAGGCTGCGACGAAGCGCGGGATCGTGGTGATGAACACTCCGGCGGGGAACACGATCTCGACGGCGGAGCAGGCGTTCAGTCTGCTGATGTCGATCTCGCGGAACATCCCGCAGGCCGATGCCTCGATGAAGGCCGGCAAATGGGACCGGAAGTCTTTCGAGGGCGTGGAGCTTTATGGAAAGACGCTCGCCATTCTCGGCATGGGGCGCATCGGGACCGAGATTGCCCGCCGCGCGATCGCCTTCGGCATGCGTGTGTATGCGTATGACCCGTATCTTTCCGCCAGCCGTGCGCGCAGCCTGCAGGTGGAACTGGTGGAGCGCCTCGATGAGATCATCCCGCTTGCGGACTACATCACGATGCACATGCCGCTCACCGAGGAGACGAAGAACATGCTCAACGCCGAGCGGCTCGCGAAGACCAAGAAGGGCGTGCGCATCATCAATTGCGCGCGCGGCGGTCTCGTCGATGAGAAGGCGCTCTATGACGCGCTGAAGAGCAAGCAGGTCGCCGCCGCGGCGCTGGACGTGTACGAAGTGGAGCCGCCGCCCGCGGATTTCCCGCTCCGCACGTTGCCGAATATCGTGCTGACGCCGCACCTTGGCGCGAGCACCGTCGAGGCGCAGGAGAATGTCGGCATCGAGGTCGCGCAACAAATCCGCGCGATGCTGCTGAGCGGCGAAGTTCGCAATGCCGTCAACATGCCGAACGTGGACGCGAAGACACTCGCCATCATCGGCCCGCACATCCGCCTCGGCGAGAAGCTGGGGAATCTGCTCAGCCAGGTCGCGGCGAAGCGTTGCGATACGTTGAACATCCATTTCACCGGGAAGCTGAACGAACACGACACGACGCCCATCACGCGGGCAATCCTGAAGAGCTTCCTGCGCAAGGCGAGCGGTGGCGGGGCGAACGAGGTGAACGCCCCGGACTTCGCGCGCCAGCTTGGCCTGAAAGTGACCGAGAGCCGCGAGATCGACGGCGGCGATTTTGCGGAACTCATCGAGCTCACCGCGACCGGTGAGGGTGGATGGGTGAGCGTCGCGGCGACGTTCTTTGGCAACCAGCCTCGCATCGTCAAGATGAACGGACGCCACGTCGAGGCGCGGCCTGATGGCGTGCTGCTGATTTACGAGAACAAGGATCGTCCCGGCATGGTCGGCTGGATCGGCAATCTCATGGGCAAACACGGCGTGAACATCGGCAGCATGAGCCTCGGTCGCACCGAGGCTGGCGGCCTCGCGCTCGCCATCCTGAATCTCGACAGCGTGCCGTCCGAGGCAGTGATCAAGGAGATGCTCGCCGAGCCGGACATCAAGTCCGTGCAGGTCGTGCAGCTCTAGCGCGGAGAGTATTTGCCAGGGTCAACGTCCTAATGTGCAGTCATTCTGAGCGAGAGGTGGAGCTGGAGTCCGAGCCAAGGTGGGACAGGCGTCCCGCCTGTCGGAGTGGGACGGGCGTCCCGCCTGC
>JBEBGK010000174.1:0-6856 GCA_040081515.1 Chthoniobacteraceae bacterium | reverse complement strand
CGACGGCTTCCTCGCCGAAATCGCGTGCGTCGTCCCATTTTTCAAAGGCGCCGTGTGGGAAAAACTCGGCGACAACGGCAAGCAATGGCCCATCCAGGAAGGCTGCATCGGCACCGAAATCCTCCAGACCGAAACCTTCGAGCGCTGTGCGGCGCGGTGGTTTGCCGTATTCGAGGGCGTTCCGGGCCTGACCTGGGCGGCTTTTCGCTTGCGCGCGGACGGGGGGTGCCGTTCCCTACGCGCCTTTTCCCATGATCTATCCTTCGTGGCTGACGCTGAAAATCACGATGCTGGCTATCGGCATCCTGTTGCTCATCGGGCACGCGCTTGCACTGGCCAAGGGGCGGGAGGTTCGGATCTGGCTGCGGGAATTTCCGCGAAACCGCGAAGCGGGAATCGTTCTTTCGATCGCTGCTGGTGCGTGGTTTTTCTTCCTCGTGAAGCTGATGGATCTGGGGGACTTCGATGCGTGGCGCATTGTCGTGCTGGTGGGCACGCCGATCGCGGTGGCGCTCGCAATCGCCTTCATTCCGGATTTTCTCGCGGTGCGTGCGCTCGGCACGCTCGCGCTGCTCGCGGCGGAGCCGCTGCTCGAGTCGGCGTTCCTCCGCGAGGAGCGGATCCGGCTGCTGCTTGTCGCGCTTGTTTACGTGTGGGTGGTCGCGGGGATGTTCTGGGTGGGGATGCCCTACACGCTGCGGGACCAGATCACGTGGGTGAGCGCCTCTGAAAAACGCTGGCGAGCCGCGGCTTTCGCCGGGCTCGCCTATGGAGCGTTGTTATGTGCGGGCGGACTGCTGGTCGCCTGAGGCGGCCTACTTGTTGCCGGCGACGATGTCGCTCAGCTTGAAGATCGGGAGGAACATCGCAATGACGATGCCTCCGACGATGACGCCGAGGAAAACGATGAGCATCGGCTCCAGCAGAGACGTGAGCGCCGCGAGGGTGGCCTCGATTTCCTCGTCCCAAAAGTCGGCCATCTTCTCGAGCATGGTGTCGATCTTACCGGTGCTCTCACCAGCGGCGACCATGCGCAGCATCATCGGCGGGAAGATCGCCTGACGGCTGAGACCTGCGGTGAGGTGTTCGCCTTTTTCCACGTCGGCGGCCACGCTCTTGAGGGCCTTGGTCACGACGGAATTGCCGGAGGTGTCGCCGACGATCTGCATCACTTCGAGAATGGGGACGCCGGAGCGGATGAGCTGTGCAAACGTCCGCGCGAAACGGGTCATGCAAATCTTGTGGGTGAGCGGGCCGAAGACGGGGAGCTTCAGCTTCCAGCGATCCCAGGTGTCGGCGCCGCTCGGGCTCATCACCCAGGCGCGGATACCGAAGATGGCGGCGACGATGCCGCCGATGAGGTAGTACCAGTTCCCGCGGGTGAACTCGGAAAGGTCGATAAGGAACTGCGTCGGTGCCGGGAGTTTCGCGCCGAAGTCGGCGAAGATGGAGCCGAAGACCGGGACGACTTTCACGATCAGGAATGTCGTGATCGCGAGTGCGATCGAAATCACGATCACGGGATACGTCATCGCGGACTTCACCTTCTTGTAGAGACGGGCGGAGGCCTCGAGGAAGCCTGCAAGGCGGTCGAGGACTTCCGAGAGCATGCCGCCGGATTCACCGGCTTTCACCATCGAGATGTAGAGACGGGAGAAAATCTTCGGGTGCTTGGAGATCGCCTCGTTGAACGTGGAACCTTCCTGCACGACTGCGGTGACCTCGCCGACGACGCGGCGCAGACCGGCCTGCTTCTTCGGGTCTGCCTGTTCAAAGAGTGCGGTGAGCGCGCTGACCAGCGGAAGGCCGGCGTCCACCATCGTCGCGAGCTGGCGCGTGAAGAGCACGAGGTCCGAATCCGGGACCTTCGGCGGGCGCCGCGTCATCTTGCTTGCCGATTTCTGCTGGATGGAGAGGACGAGGAGTCCACGGGCCATCAGGGCATTCACGGCATTTTCTTCGTTGAGTCCCTCCTGAACGCCGGAAGAAATCTTTCCGGAGGCGTCGCGAGCTTGGTAGGCAAATGTCAGCATACTCCCGTGAGGGAGCATTGCGGATGCCAACGGCGCGTGAATTTCTGGCGATTATGGCGCCCTTCCCCGAGGACGGGTGGCCGAATCACCCCGCCTACCGCGCCGCCTGCCCGCCGTTCCGGGATCTCCGCAGCAGGGTCGGACGACGGTAGCGCTCGTCCGGTTCCAGGTGATCGAGCGTGTAATGGAGGCCGCGGCTTTCCTTTCGCAGCAACGCGCTGTCCACGATCAGGCTGGCCACGGTCGCAAGGTTGCGCAGTTCGAGCAGATCCGTGGTCACTTTGAAGTCCCAGTAAAACTCCTGGATTTCCTGCTGCAGGTTGCGCAGGCGGGCGGCGGCGCGCTGGAGCCGCTTGTCGGTCCGCACGATCCCCACGTAGTCCCACATGAGGCGGCGGATTTCGTCCCAGTTGTGGTAGATCACGACGAGTTCATCCACGTCGGTCGCATCGCCGCTCTTCCACTCCGGCAACTCCGCGAGGTGCGGCTCGGTGGGCGGCTGCGACGCGGCGAGACGCTCCGCGGCACGATGGGCGAGCACGACGGCCTCGAGCAGGCTGTTGCTCGCGAGGCGGTTCGCGCCGTGAAGGCCGGTGCAGGCGACCTCGCCGATGGCGTACAGGCCGCCGAGCGCGGATGCGCCGTTGTCGTCCGTGACGATTCCCCCGCACTGGTAGTGCGCGGCGGGAACGACCGGGATGGGCTGCCGGGTGATGTCGATGCCCAGCGAGAGGCAGCGATCGTGGATTGTCGGGAAGTGTGAGCGGATGAAATCGGCCGGCTTGTGGCTGATATCCACGAACACGCACGGAGCGCCGGTGCGTTTCATCTCGGCATCGATTGCGCGCGCGACGATGTCCCGGGGCGCGAGTGCCCCGCGGGGATCGTAGCGCTGGGCAAATTCCTTTCCATTTCGATCCACGAGCCGCCCGCCCTCGCCGCGGACCGCCTCGGTGATGAGAAAGCTGCGCGCTTCGGGGTGAAAGAGGCATGTCGGATGGAACTGGATGAATTCCATGTTCGCGATCGGCGCGCCAGCCCGCCATGCCATCGCGACGCCGTCACCGGTCGCGATGCTGGGGTTCGTGGTGTACAGATATACCTTGCCGCAGCCGCCCGTGGCGAGCACGAGCCGGTCAGTGCGGATGGTGAGGACTTCCGCCGCCGCCTCGTGGAGGACATAGACGCCGACGCAACGGTCCCTGACGGCCGAGAGGCCGAGTTTACCCAGCGTGATCAGATCCACCGCCATGTGGTTTTCGAGCAGCGTGATGTTCTTTTCGCGGGCGACTGCATCGAGTAGCGCCCGCTCGATTTCGCGTCCGGTCGCATCGCGGGAGTGAAGGATCCGCCTCGCGCTGTGGCCGCCCTCACGCGTGAGATCCGGTCGCCCGTCGGGCTGCTGATCAAATTGCACGCCGATCTCGATGAGTTCCCGGATTCTCGCCGGGCCGTCGGCGACGATGCTGCGGACGACCTTCTCGTCGCAAAGTCCGGCGCCGGCGATCACGGTGTCCTTGACGTGCGCTTCAAACGAATCCGCGCCGTCGGTCACCGCGGCGATTCCTCCCTGCGCCCAGGCCGTGTTCGTCTCGGCCTTCGCCTTCTTGGTGATGATGGCGACCGTGCCGTGCCGCGCCGCCTTCAGCGCAAAGCTCAGCCCCGCGATGCCGCTGCCGATGATGACGTAATCGAATTGGAGCATGGGATTTCCGGCTAGCGGAGTTGGATGTTGTCGATGAGGCGCGTCCGCCCGAAAAATGCGGCGATCGCGATGGTGTCACCGCGCGAGGCAGTGGGCACGGGTTCGAGCGAACTGCCATTCACCACGCTGATGTAATCGACCCGCGCCATCGGTGAAAGATGCCTTTGCACAATCTTCCGCAGGTCCTCGGCGCCGCGCCTGCCTTGGTGAAATGCGGCGCGGGCGGTGAGCAGCGCGCGGCGGATGGAAGGCGCCTCGGCGCGTTCCTCCGGTGAGAGAAAGACATTCCGGGAACTGAGGGCGAGACCGTCCCGTTCGCGCACGGTGGGGGCGAAGACGAGGCGCACCGGCAGATTCAGGTCGCGCACCATCCGGGCGATCACGCGGCACTGCTGGTAGTCCTTCAATCCAAACACGGCGGAATCGGGCTGCAGGATCGTGAAGAGCTTCAACACGACCGTGCACACGCCGCGAAAATGCCCGGGACGGGAAACGCCGCAGAGACCGCGCGCAACCGATGTCTCCCCGACCCATGTCGAGAAATCCGCGGAGTACATCGCTCGTGCTCCGGGGTGGAAAATCGCATCCGCACCGACCTGGCAGCACAGCTTCCGATCCCCGGCGAATGGACGCGGATAGCGGGAGAGATCTTCCTTCGGCCCGAATTGGGACGGATTGACGAAGATGCTCACGATCACGATGCCATCGCGTCCGGCGATGCGACGCGCCCTGCGGATGAGCGCCGCGTGGCCCTCGTGCAGCGCGCCCATGGTCGGGACGAGAACGACCCGCCCTTTTGCACCGGAACGGAAGCGGCGCGCGGCGGAGACTGTGCTGAGGACTTTCACGACGGGTGGGGGCTTAGACGGCGGCCTGCGGAACGCAAGCCTCCGGCACGGGCGGACGGTGATTTCACAGGCTGCGGATCATCTGGAGGACTTCGCGTAGCCGCGCATTGGCCGCGGTGGCGGTCAGGCGGGGAAATTTCCCACCGATCACGATGAAGTCGCCTCCGCGCGTCAGCATGAGTTTCCCTTCCTTCACCTCCACGACGGTGATCTTCCGCGCGGCTGCCGAGATCTTGATGTCGCCGAGCGCGAGCAGATTCTCGACGGCGTCGGGGAAGCGTCCGAAGCGGTCGCGCCATTCCTTGCGGAGCTTGTCGAGCGCCTCCTGGTTGGGGAGTTCGTTGAGGCGGCGGTATGCCGCGATGCGCGGCTGCGTCTCCGGGATGTAGCCGGCGGGAAGGAATGCGGGCGCCCAGTTCCGACGATCCTCCTTACCGAGGAATTCCGCCTCGCGTTGCACCACGAAATCGAGCCGCAGCACGACCTCCACCCGGGGCTTGGTGCGCTCGCCCTTGAGCTTCGCGATCGCCTGCCGCAGCAGCGAGCAGTAAAGCTCGAAGCCGATCGTGACGATGTGGCCGCTCTGCGCCGTGCCGAGGATGTTTCCGGCGCCGCGGATCTCCAGGTCGCGCATGGCGATCTTGAAGCCCGCGCCGAGCGAGCCGTATTGCTTGATGGCGCTGATGCGCTTGCGCGCCTCGCCGGTGCCCAGCAGTTCACGCGGAAGCATGAGATAGGCGTAGGCCTTGTGCTGCGCCCGGCCCACGCGCCCGCGGAGCTGGTAAAGGTCGGCAAGCCCGAAGCGATCTGCGCGATTGATGATGATCGTGTTCGCGTTCGGGATATCCACGCCGCTCTCGATGATCGTCGTGGACACCAGCACGTCCGCCTCGCCGTTCACAAACTTGTGCATGACCTCCTCCAGCTCATGCTCGTCCATCTGCCCGTGCCCGACGAGCGTGCGCGCCTTGGGCACGAGCATCCGGATGCGCGATTCCACGGAGGTGATGTCGCCGACGCGGTTGTGGAGAAAGAAGACCTGCCCCTGCCGCTTCAGCTCACGCTCGATGGCGTCGCGGATGATCCGCTCGTCGTAAGGGCAGATCAGCGTCTCGACCGGAATCCGGTTCGGCGGCGGCGTCTCGATGGTGCTCATGTCCTTCGCGCCCATCAGCGAGAGATAGAGCGTCCGCGGGATGGGCGTCGCGCTGAGCGTCAGCAGATCCACGAGCGGCCACTGGTGCTTGAAGCGCTCCTTGTGCATCACGCCGAATCGCTGCTCCTCGTCGATCACGGCCAGCCCGAGGTTCTTGAAATCCACGTCCTTCGAGATGATGCGGTGCGTCCCGATGACGATGTCCACGCTTCCGTCGCGCACGCCCTTGAGCGTCTTCGATTGCTGCCCTCGCGTCCGGAACCGGCTGAGCATGTCGATGGTCACCGGGTAATCACTCATCCGCTCGCGGAACGTGCGGAAGTGTTGCTCGGCCAGCACCGTCGTGGGAACGAGCACGGCCACCTGCTTGCCCGCGCCCACCGCCTTGAACGCCGCGCGAATCGCCACCTCCGTCTTGCCGAAGCCGACATCCCCGCAGATGAGCCGGTCCATCGGGCGCGCGCCCTCCATGTCCGCCTTCGCATCGGCGATCGCGCGGAGTTGGTCCGGCGTCTCCTTGTAGAAAAAGGACGCCTCGAACTCGTGCATCCATTTCCCGTCCGGTGGAAACGCGAAGCCCGTCTGCGTCTCGCGGGCCGCGTGCGTCTCGAGGAGTTTTCCCGCGTAGTCGAACGCAGCCTTCTCGGCCTTCTTCTTGGCATTCGTCCACGCCGCATCACCCAGCTTGCTCAGCGGAGGATGCCGTTTCCCGATGCCGACGTAACGCGCCACGAGGAAGCTCTGCTCGAGCGGCACGTGCAGCTTTGCGCCCTCGGCGAATTCCAGCGTCAGCACGTCCTCGTTGTTCGGCAGACGCCGGAGTCCCTCGAATCGGCCGATGCCGTGTTCGAGATGCACGACGAGTTCGCCTTCGATGAGCTCGCTGAAATCGATCTGCGAGCGGCCCACGAGTTCCCGGGTGCGGCGCATCGCCAGCCGGCGGCCGCGCGTGTTGCGGTAGCGGCCGAAAAGCTCGGAGTCGCTCAGAACGGCGATCTTTCCCGCCGGGAAGGTGAAGCCCCGCCGCAACGTCCCGATGACGAAATGCAACGCGTCGGCCTCGACCGCGGGGACGAGTTCGTGCAGCCGCTCGACCTCGCCCTCGTTGTTGCAG
>JBEBGK010001082.1:0-1701 GCA_040081515.1 Chthoniobacteraceae bacterium | reverse complement strand
CTCAGTGCCGGTCCAACGAGCCGGCATCATAGGCCGGGCGCGGACCCATTGCGACCGCCGCCGGGGCTTCGACATCGCGGCCGCACGCATGGGCGGCCTGCAGCGAGCGAAAGGACTGGAGCGGGTGAAGGGAATCGAACCCTCGTCATCAGCTTGGAAGGCTGTTGCTCTACCATTGAGCTACACCCGCGCCGCCCCTCGAATAGCCTTGGAAGGTGCGATTTGGCAAACGCCCGCCACCGCCCGGATTCGGGGGCGCCGTTCGACGACGATGGAGGTTTCCGGGGCGGAAACCGCCGCAACAACCCGCAACCGCCCTCCTGAACGGGCACCCGCATGCCCGCGGTCACACTCCAGCCCGAAAGACGGCCCGGGATGCCGCCGGGGATCGTTGGCCGTCCGGCGCCGTTTCACTGGAATTTCACGGCGGAACCCGGCATATTGGACCGAGCATTTCAGTGCGGATTCTCGCATATCGATTGAAAATTGGCTGCGGCAGCACACGGGATTTCAGCCATGACTGATGTCCGGAATTTTCTTCGCTTCCTGCCCGACAAAACCGTTTCGCGGGCTTTGGGCCTGGCGTTCCTCGCAATCGCAACGGCCGCGCCAACCTTGGCAAAGGACGCCGCGACGTGCGTCCGCAAAGCCGAAGAGTCGCTTCCGTACATGCTCTGCATGAAGCTGGGAGGCGATTGTTCCGACCACCTCAACAGAGCCTATAAAGCGTGCATGACCGACGATGAAAAGAAGGTCGTAGCCGTCGATCCCAAATGCGAGGCGATTGCCAAGGACGTCAAGAAACGATGCGAGATGGAGTGGGGCGTTCCGGACTGCGATGGGCGCGCCCGCACGGCGTTGGCAAGATGTGCAGCCGAACCCACCGCGCCGCGCGCGGACGGGCTGCGTGCAAAACTTGCCGAGCGGCTTCGCAAGGCAGGCTCGCCACGGCCCAAGTCGATGTTCTTTCATCTCAACATGTGCTGCGAGAGTCATTGCTTCTCGATCGTTGAGGACGGCGATGCCGGACTGATGTGTGGCCGGATGAAGCGCGGCGACATGGAGGTCGACGGGACGCGCTGGACCAACCCGCGGGATGTGTCCATTTCTTCGGTGGAATCCTGTCCGACTCCCATTCTCGACGAATTCTTCAAAAAGGACACCCGAGGCGCCGGCCCATCGTTCGTGTGCAAGCCCGCAGTTGCTTCAGCGCCGCCACCGCCCGCGATGGAGACTCCCGATGTGCCCGCCAGCGAGTGCTATCGCGGGGTCGCAAAGGTCATGGGAGTCTGTCCGTTTGAATTGGCCGGCTCCGACACCGACGCAGCCATCGCGCGGCTGATCGCAAGGCTGGACGATGTGCCGGCTCCGGTGTCGGAGTGGCGCTGTTTGAGCGAGCCCGATGAGACCGGAATGATGTACGACATCGGTCCGGCGCCTTGCCGAGTGAAGGCCGAGGCTCCCAAGGAGGAGCCGAAGAAAGAGGAAACCGCCAAGAAGGACGGCATCGAGTGGCGCTGTCTGAGCGAGCCGGATGCCACCGGCTGGCGAAAGGACATCGGGCCCGCGCCTTGTCCGAAGAAGGAAGAGTCGGACGTCACCGGCACCGAAGAGGACAAAGCAAAGCGCGCCATGGTCACGGTGCCCGACCCGGAGCCACTCAGGGACGAAGACAAGCTGACGAGGCCTCCGTTCTTGGGA
>JBEBGK010001081.1:0-1702 GCA_040081515.1 Chthoniobacteraceae bacterium | reverse complement strand
TTGGCGAACATGGCAGCACCGCGCGCATCGTCGCGAAGATCGAGGATCAGCTCGCGGTGAAGAACATCGCCGACATCATCCACGCCACGGACATCATCATGGTCGCGCGCGGCGACCTCGGCATCGAATGCCCGATGGAGGATCTCCCGATCATCCAGCGGCGGATCGTGAAGCGCTGCCTCGAGCTCGGGAAACCGGTGATCGTCGCCACGCACATGCTCGAGAGCATGATCTCGAACCCGGTGCCGACACGGGCCGAGGTGACCGATGTCGCCAATGCGGTCTTCGAGCAGGCGGATGCGATCATGCTCAGCGGCGAGACGACGACGGGTAAGTATCCCGTTCACTGCGTCAAGGTGCTGGATCGCGTGGCTGCGCGGATCGAGCGCACCGGCGGACTCGGCTACGCGGAGCAGGCGGTGCTGGAGAGCGATCGGGAAAAAACGGTGCGCAGCGCGGTGGTCCTCGCCAACAGCCTGCCCGACGCGAAACTCGTCATCTTTACCCGGCGCGGCGCGATGGCCGCATTCGTCGCGGGGCAGCGTCCGCATTACGCGCCGATCCTGGCTTTCGCGCCCTCGTGGGAACTCTGCCGCAAGCTGAGCCTGCTCCGCGCGGTCGAGGCGCATCATCTGGCATTCGACGTGAATCCCGAGCGCACGATCGCATCCGCGGAGAATTACCTGAAGGAAAACGGGATTGTGAAGAGCGGGGATCACCTGGTGATCGTCAGCGACATCTTCGCCGGCCAGGATCGCTTCGACAGCATCCAGCTCCGCCGGCTGCCGTAGCGGTCGCGCCGAGATCACGGCCCCGGGAATTTCGCTAGTGACATCGCCGGAAGGTTGATACCCTTTGCCATGAGCCGAGCCGCAATCAAAGTGCTGCTGGTCGAGGACGATCCCGCAGATGCGCTGCTGGTCCGGGCTGCACTCGCGGGGACGGAGCTTGAGAGGTTCGAACTCACCGTCGCACGCCGCCTGGGCACGGCCGTCGAGCGCGCGCAGAAGGATCCCTTCGACGTGATGGTGCTGGATCTCGGTCTGCCGGAATCCAAGGGGCTGGAGACATTCGTGCAGGCGCGACGGGACATTCCGAATCTCCCGGTCATCGTGCTGAGCGGGTTCGAGGACGAGCAGACCGCCATGCAGTGCGTGCGCCAGGGAGCGCAGGATTACCTGCTGAAGGGAGCCTTGATGGAGGAGGTGCTTCCGCGCGCCATCCGCTACGCGCTGGAGCGCCACCGCTCGCAGCTAGGTCTCGTGCATCTTGCGGGCGAACTCCGTGAGAAGAACTTGGAACTGGAGGAGGAACTCCGGATGGCCCGCGAGATCCAGCAGGCCCTGCTGCCCACCGATTACCCGCTCTTCGAGGATCGGGCCGGCGTGCACAAGACCGTGCTGCGCCTCGCCCATTGCTACCGGCCCGCCAATGCGCTCAGCGGCGACTTTTTCACGGTGACCCGCCTCTCGGACACGAAGGCCGGCATCCTCATCTGCGATGTGATGGGGCACGGAGTGCGCGCCGCGCTCATCGGGGCGCTGGCGCGGGGGCTCATCGATCAATTCAGACCCGCAGCCTCCGAGCCCGGGAAGTTTCTGACCTCCCTGAATCGCGGGCTATCCAAGATTCTGGAAAAGGGCGGCATCGAAGCGTTCGCCTCGGCCGTCTACCTGGTGATCGACATCGCGAAACGGCAGAT
>JBEBGK010000173.1:0-6860 GCA_040081515.1 Chthoniobacteraceae bacterium | reverse complement strand
TCTGCCGGAGCGACCGGTGCCGCTACCGGATCGTATTCAACTGCGCGGAGTTTTGATGACTCCGTCCCTTCGGCCCACTTTCTGAGAGCACCGGGAATGACTTCCGTCGGAAGCGGCCGTTAGGCGGCCGGCGGCGTCAACTCACTCCTGCTGATCACGCGGAAGGGAACCTTCGCGAGGACTTTGCCGTCGAAGTAGACATCGAAATGATAGACGCCCGCCTTCTGGACGCTGCCCTGAAGGGGCGTGATCATGTTCTGCGTCGAGAATCCCTTGGTGCCGGGAGGCATGTTCACGGTCATCTCGGACTCACTCGGCTGCTCCGCGCCCGGGGCGCCGGAGTCATCCGAGAGCCGGATGGAAAACTTGTGCGTGCCATGATCTTCCGCGGAGAAGCAGAAGCGAAGGACCAGCGTAAAGCCGAAGCCTGCGGGGAAGTCCTGGGCGACGATGGCGTCGAAGGCGCCGATGACATTGAGTTTGCCCTGGTTTTCCACGGCAGTATCACAGAGGGTAGCTACGAGTAGTTGCATAATGAGCCGCGAGGGCTAGCAGCTTTCGCGATCACTTGCAAGCCAAACGGTTGGAAATCTGCACTTTTCTTCTGTCCTCGAATTACAGCGAAGGCCATTCACGCGCACGCGATTGGGACGCTCCGCCCCGGATTCGCACTCGCATGCCCGCCGCCTCGCAGCGCTTCACGAGCCGCGGAAGGGAGGTGCTTTTCACCCAGTCTTTCCATTTACATCGGGCGGCACGCCATCCATCTTCCGCGCCTTGCATGATACTCCGCTTCAGTCTTCCCGCCCTGTTTTTCCTCATCGTCGCGACGGCCTTCGCACAGCCGGGTGAAATCCGAAAGTCCCTCTGCCGGATCAACAACACCGCGCAGGAATTCAACTACCGCGTACCATGGCTGCCCGGCGCGATGGGCGGCGGCAGCGGGACCGGCTGGGTCGTCTCCAAGGATCGGCTCATGACGAATGCGCACGTTGTTTCCAATGCGCGGCTGCTCACCGTGGAGAAGGAAAACGATCCGAAGAAATACGTGGCGACCGTCGAGCACATCGCGCACGACTGCGATCTCGCACTGCTGAAGGTCGAGGATCCGGCTTTTTGGAAGGACACGAAGGTGCTCGAGGTGGGCCCGGTGCCGGAAATCGAGAGCAGCGTCTCGGTGTATGGCTATCCCATCGGTGGCGAACGGCTGAGCGTCACCCAGGGGATCGTCTCGCGGATCGATTTCCGCACCTATGCCCATTCCGTGATGGATTCCCACCTGTGCATCCAGATCGACGCAGCCATCAACCCCGGGAACTCGGGAGGCCCGGTGCTCCAGGGCGGCAAGGTCGTCGGCGTCGCATTCCAGGGCTTCAGCGGCGACGTGGCGCAGAACGTCGGCTACATGATTCCCACCCCGGTGGTCCGGCATTTTCTGAAAGACATCGAGGATGGCCGGTACGACCGTTACATGGACCTCAGCATCGCGACTTTCCCGCTGCACAATGCGGCCCATCGAAAGGCACTCGGACTGCCGGATGACGACCGCGGAGTGGTGGTGACGGGCGTGGGCAGCGCGAGCGCCTGCTACGGCAAGCTGAAGCCCGGCGACGTGCTCGTGCGGATCGACGGGGTGGACATTGAGAGCGACGGCATGCTGGAACTCGAAGGCGAACGCGTGATGATGGCCGAGGTCGCGGAGCGCAAATTCAAGGGCGCGACGGTCAAGTTCGACATCATCCGGGATCGAAAGCCGGCGAGTGCGGAGGTCCGGTTCGACCGTGCGTGGCCCTACATCCACCAGGCGAACAGCTATGAACCGCCGCGTTACGTGGCGTTCGGCGGCCTGCTCTTCCAGCCGATGAACCGCAATCTGGTGAGCACCTACCAGTTCCGGAATCCGCGCATTTTCTATTACTTCGCCCACTTCATCGAGGATGAACTCTACAAGCAGCGCGACGAGGTCATCATCCTCACCGCGCTGCTCCCGGACACGATCAACACCTATATGGAGGAATTTCGCGAAGGCATCCTCGAAAAGGTGAACGGCAAACCGATCCGCGACCTCCACGAGCTGGCCGCGATCCTCGGGAAGCCCTCGGAGGAATACGTGATCGAGTTCGAAGGCATCGGCCGGCCGCTTGTGCTGCTGAAAGCGGACCTCGACGCCGCCCGCGACCGCATCCGCAAGCGATACAGCGTCCTCCAGGAGCAATTCCTCGGCGACGAGCCCGCGACGAAGTAGCCCGCCTCATTTTTCCATATCCCACTGCCAGCCATGCGCCGCATCCCAGTCCTCCTTTTCCTGCTCCTGCTCGCCTGCGTCACTTCCGCCGCGGAGAAACTCAGCGTCATCCGTGTCAACGTGACCACCCAGTCGTGGGATTTTCACCGGCCCTGGGGGAAACGCCAGCCGCTCACGCGCCGCGCGATCGGCGCCATCCTCGAGGGCAAACGGGTGCTCGTCACCGCGGAACTCGTCGCCGACTCGACCTTCATCGAGTTTGAGAATGCCGAGGGAGGACGGAAGGTGCCCGCATCGGTGGATGTGGTGGACTACGAGGCGAATCTCGCCCTGCTCAAGACCGACAACGCCGAATTCCTCGCCGGCCTGCCCCAGCTTCAGGTCGCGGAGAGTTCCATCGGCGACCAGTTGAAAGTCTGGCAACTCGAGAACAACGGGCGCCTGCTCGTTACCTCGGGCCCGATGACCACCGCCGAGATCTCGCAATACCGGATGGAGAATCCGTTTCTGATCTACCGCATGACCGTGCAGCTCCAGGGGCGCGACAGCAGCTTCACCCTCCCGGTCGTCGCGGGCGGCAAACTCACCGGCGTCCTGATGGCGTACGACGGCACCTCCAGCAACGCGAACCTCATCCCCGCGCCCGTCATCCAGCATTTCCTGAAGGACGCGGCCGATGGCAAATACGATGGCTTCCCCCGCATCGGATACACTTTCAGCCCGACGCGTGATCCGGCGCTCCGGCGCTATGCGAAGATCCCCGACGACGTCGCCGGCGGCATCTATATCACCGAAGTGCTCAAGAACAGCCCGGCGGAGGCAGCGGGGCTCAAGACGGGGGACATCCTCGTCGGCGTGAACGATTTCGCCGTGGATCAAGACGGGAATTTTCCGGATGCAGCCTACGGGAACATCCCCGTGGGGCACCTGTTCAGCACGCACCATTTTGTCGGCGACAAGGTGAACCTGCAGATCGTGAGAGGCGGCGAACGCAAGAGCCTCGATGCGACCCTCGCGCATCGCGCGGTGGAAAGCTACGTGAGCGAGCCCTACATCCTCGATCGCGCGCCGCGCTTCATCGTCGTCGGCGGCCTCATCCTTCAGGAGCTGTCGCGTCAGTATCTGAAGGATTTCGGTCCGGACTGGGCACGCCGGGCACCGGACCGGCTCCTGTATTACGACCGCTTCCAGGATGAGATCTTCAAGGACGGCCCGAAGAAACTCGTGTTCCTGAGCCGGGTGATGCCCACGCCTGCGACGGTCGGTTACGAGGATCTGAATCACCTGTGGGTGAAAAAAATCAACGGCATCGAACTCCAGACTCTCAACGACGTGCCGCGTGCGCTCGAAAAACCCGTGGACGGATTCCATCAGATCGAGTTCCAAGAGGACCCGAAAATCATCTACCTCGACGCCGCCCAGGCGGAGAAGACCGGACAGCTTGTCCAGATGCAGTATCGGCTGCCGGTCCTGAAACGACTGGAGTAAACCGTGACCACGGCGGACTGGGGAGCGGTTTTCGACTGGGACGGTGTCATCATCGACTCATCACGCTGCCACGAGGAATCATGGGAGCGGCTCGCGCGGGAGGAACGCCGTTCGCTGCCGGCTGGTCACTTCCGCGCCGGCTTCGGACGAAAGAACGAATTCATCATCCCCGAGATCCTCGGCTGGACGCACGACGCCGGTGAAATCCAACGCCTCGCCCTGCGCAAGGAGGAACTCTACCGCGGCCTGGTGCGCGAACAGGGAGTGGAAATCCTCCCCGGCGTGCGCTCCTTCCTCGAGCGTCTCCGCGATGCCGCCGTGCCATGCGTGATCGGAAGCTCCACGCATCGGGCCAACATCGATTTGACGCTTGGAAAGATCGGGCTCAGCTCATTCTTCCGGGACATCGTGAGCGCTGAAGACGTGCAACTCGGCAAGCCGAACCCCGAGGTCTTCCTGAAGGCGGCGGCACGCATCGGACGATTTCCGGAGAAATGCGTGGTATTCGAAGATGCCTTCGCGGGCCTGCAGGCCGCTCGAAACGCCGGCATGAAATGTGTCGCCGTCGCCACCACGAATGACGCCGCTTCCCTCGCGGGCCACGCCGACCGCGTCGTGCACCGACTCGACGAGATCCAGTCGGCCGAACTGGCCCTGTGGTTTGCCTGAGACGTCCGCAACCTGGCGGGCAGTCGCTACGCTGAGAGCCGGGTCTCGCATTCGCGCCAGGCGGGCGCGGTGGCCGGAGCGCAGTAACCGCCACATTCGCAGCGCATCGAGTGAACGCGCTCGGAGGAGCGCCGCAACTCGCGGTGATTGCGCACCGGCACCGCAGCGATCCACGGCCTTTCCCCCAGGATTGCCGCCACCCTGGAACGATGCAAAGCCACCTGCCGCCGGACTTCGGTCCCGGCAGGAACGTGAATCCGTTCGATGCGCTCCACGTCGCCACCCCGCTCCGGCTCGGGATGATTCGTCGTCGTGAGGAATGTTTCGTCCGAAAAACCGGTCTGCAATTCCACCACCCGGACATCGGCATTCCATGCAGCCAGCCACCCGCGGATCTTGATCTGCCATGCGGAGGCCGCAATCACGGCGTCGTCACTTACGAACTCACGGATGGCGCTTCTGATCTTCGGAAAAACGGCCGACACGGACAGATTCTCGACATCCCCGAAACAACGGAAGCCGCATTCCTCCAGCGCGCGCTGCACTCCGTCGTAGTAACCCTCGTCCAGCCAGCGGAAGTCATGCACCCTCACGGGACCAAACTCATGCGGCTCCGAGCAGAGCGTCTGCCTCTGCTCATCGTGCGCGTGGGACACCTCGGCGGGAGCCTTCGCACGCGGGTTCCCGCCAAGCAGGCGGAGCACAAATCCCGCACCTGGGATGAGGCTGAAATTACCGAACGATCCCGGATAGGCCGGCCGATCCGCAGTGGCTAGGACGTGGGCTACGAAGTCCATGCCGCGGAAAAAGCATGCCTCGTTCCAAATTCCCGGGGTTCCTCGATGACCCGCCACCCCGAACACCACCGCGGCTACGGCTTGATCTCGAAAACGACGATCAACTGGCCGCGCGCATGCATCGGCCCACGGATGAACAGCGGGCTCCTCGGCCCCAGTTTGGCTCGTGTTTCAAGTATCCGGCGCTTGTCGTGAAAGAACTCGAGATCGAGAAGGTATCCCCCTGCCTGCCGGCTTGCCTTTGCGCCGACCCAGAAATTCTGGGTCGGCACGAGCCACCGCTCCGTCTGCCCGTCCATGACCTTCGTCGCCGAACCAAGAATCTCGAACTGCTCGTAACCGAAAACCTTTGCGAGTCTCGGGGCGAATGGCGCCAGTTCCGCCGGTGCCGGCATCGGCAATCCGCCTCTCGGCGCATTGCTCGCCAGCACCACGGCGCTCCAAACACGATCCTCGGCGCCTGCCACGGCAGCCAGCGATAGAAACAGCAGCAGGGCGATGGGACCGGATTTATTCGAGGACATAGTCGGCGGCCAGGTGATCGAAGCCATCTATCCACACCACGGCGAGTCCGTCCGCATCGAGCACCGTGGCATACAATTCCTCATCGCCAGCCTTCGCAGAGAGGACCTTTGCGTAGTAGCCGCCCTCCGCCTGTGCGTCGCCAGTGACGAAGACCTTGTAGATTACACCCGCTGCGAGCAGGCAGCAGGCACCGGCCACCGCCATGCGCCAGAGCGACCACAGCGACGTCCCCTCCTCACGCGCAACCGGGGAGCGCGACGGCAGGGGTGAAATCTCGCGGAGAATCCCTTCATTGAAGAAATCCGGGTTCTTCAACATTGGCACCGGAAGATGCGCCCGCAGTGCGCCGGCAATCCTTGCGGTGGCGGCCTTTTCCAGCGCAGCGCCGGAATGCTCGCGTTCGAATGCGGCCGCCTCCTCGGGGCCCAGGCGGCCATCGACGTAGGCGATCCATTTCTCCTCGTTTGGAGCGGACAGGTCAGAGTTGTTCATAGACATCGCGAAGCAGGGTTTGAAGTTTCCGTCGGGCGTAAAAAAGTCGCGACATCACGGTGCCGATCGAACAGTCGAGCGCGTCCGCGATCTCCTGATATTCCATCCCGTCGAGTTCGCGCATCACGATCACGGCCCGGTGCTCGTCGCTGAGTTTGCGGATGGCCTGCTCGATGCTCGCCCGGATCTCGCCATCCGCAAGTTTCCCCACCGGCTCCATCACGGGTTTCGGCGCCGTGGCTGCGCCCGCGGCGATGTGGCGCAGGCCGATCGTGTCGTCGAACTCCTGCCCTCCCTCGATGCGCTTTTTCCGCAGCCAGTCCAGCGAGACATTCGTCATGATGCGGTAGAGCCATGTGAAGAACGACGACTGCCCGCGGAAGTTCGCCAGATTCCGCCACGCGCGGATGAACCCGTCCTGGGTGAGATCCCAGGCATCCTCCTCGTTCCTGACCATCTGGTAAACCATGGCGAAGCATCGTTGGCGGTATCGGGTGATTAGTTCATTGAAAGCGGCGGTGTCGCCCCCCTGCGAGCGTGCGACCAGCGGCATATCGCCTGTGGTTTCGGCAGGAGCGGCGGCTCCCGGGTTGGACGTGGGTTCGGTCACTTTATTCAAATACCGGCCGCCCCGCTCAGCGCTC
>JBEBGK010001080.1:0-1705 GCA_040081515.1 Chthoniobacteraceae bacterium | reverse complement strand
TCCGGGGAGTGAGTAGATTCGGCTGCATCGGACCCGCCGCGGATGCCAGCAGCGCCCGCAAAAATCGGCAACCGGATTCGACAAGCCGCGCGGGCCGTGCATCCTTCCCGCATGCAGCCCGTCAAGGACGAGCACTTCGTGAGCTGGCAGCAGGCGCCGGCGCAGGTGGATGCGCTATGGGAAGCCGGCTGGCGTCACTTCGGGCCGATCTTTTACCGTTACCAGCAGTGCCTCACGCCGGGCGGACTGCGAAACGTCCAGCCGCTCCGGATCGACGTCCAGAACGCGGAACTGAGCAAGAGCCAGCGGCGGATCCTGCGGAAAAACGCCGACGTCGAGCTGAGAGTCCGGCCGGCGGAATTGCTCGAGGACCGGCAGCGCCTGTTCGATCTCCACAAGGCACGCATCAAGGACAACGTCCCGAATTCGCTCGAGGACTTCCACGGCCCGGCGCCGCAGGCCGGGCCGTGCCTCACCGTCGAAGTCGGCGCATTCCTCGGCGACCGCCTGATCGCTGCCAGCTACCTCGACGTGGGCGAACTCACCGTCTCGAGCATCTACGCTTTTTTCGACCCGGCGGAATCCTCGCGGTCGCTCGGAAACGCCACGATGATCTGGGAAATCCTCCTCGCGCGTCGGACCGGCAAACGCTGGCACTACCCCGGCTACGCCTACCTGGAGCCCTCCCCTTACGACTACAAGAAGCGCTTCGCGCCAATGGAATTCTTCGACTGGGAAACCTGGCGTCCGCTGCCGCGGAATCCGGCCGCGTGACTGAATCGAAGGCACCGACCGGTGATTGGCGGGCACTCCCCAGAGGAGTGCCGGAACCGCCGGCCCGTTGCACACTGCCGACGGTCCCGGGTGTTCCCCCCAGAACAAAGGGCACCACCCGGTAGCCGGGCTTTCCTTAGGAAAGCTGTCGGAATTCCTGCGCGAAGAGCCGCCGGAGGCGCAACCCCGCCCTACAGGTGCCACTCCTGCAGCGGCTTGACGCTGTAGCCGCTCCGCATGGCCCGGATTCCCTCGAGGCTGGCCCGCGCAGCCCGGAGCGTGGTCATCACCGGAACCCGCGAACTGCTCGCGGTGCTGCGGATTTTCACCTCGTCCTCGCGGGCGGCCTTGCCGCTCGGGGTGTTGATGATGAGGGAAAGCTCTCCGTTTTTCAGCATGTCGAGCGCGTTGGGGCGGCCCTCCGAGAGCTTGAAAAGTTTTTTCACCGGGACCCCCGCCTTTTCCAGCGCGGCGGCGGTGCCGCTCGTCGCGAAGAGCGCGAAGCCGAGTTCCGCAAATCCACGCGCGATGTCGGCCACGCGCGTCTTGTCCGCATCGGCGACGCTGATGAAAACATTGCCCTTCTGCGGCAACGCAGGTTGCGCGGCCATCTGGGCTTTCGCGTAGGCGATGCCGAAATTGGCATCGATGCCCATCACCTCGCCCGTGCTCTTCATCTCGGGGCCGAGCACGATGTCCACACCGGGAAACTTGACGAACGGGAACACGGCCTCCTTCACGCAGTAGTGCGCGGGCACGACTTCCTTCGTGAAGCCGAGATCCTTGAGCTTCGCGCCAGCCATGATTTTCGCAGCGAGCTTCGGCAACGGGACGCCGATGGCCTTGCTCACGAACGGCGCGGTGCGCGACGCCCGCGGGTTTACTTCGAGCACATAGACGGTCTCGTTCTGCACGGCGAACTGCACGTTCA
>JBEBGK010000172.1:0-6886 GCA_040081515.1 Chthoniobacteraceae bacterium | reverse complement strand
GACGTCAGGCGAAGCCTCGAAGCGGTGCTGGGCGGCGTGCACCTTCCGGAGAGCATCCAGCCGGCGTCCGGCCTGCATCCGGTGAGTGAAACGGTCTCAAGGTACGGTAAGCCCCTCCGCGTGTTGGTGGCGGAGGACAGCCTCGTCAGCCAGAAGGTCGTGCACTTTCAGCTCGGGAAGCTGGGCTGTGTCGTGGATTCCGTCGTCGATGGCGAGGCGGCGGCCGCGGCGGCGATGAAAACGGAATACGATGTGATCCTGATGGATTGCCAGATGCCGCTGCTCGATGGATTCGAGACCACGCGCCGCATTCGGAGCACGGAGGCGGGTCGGAAGCACCGGGCGTGGATCATCGCGATGACAGCACACTCGCTCATCGGCGATCGCGATCGATGCATTGATGCGGGCATGGATGACTACCTGAGCAAACCGGTGCGCATCGTGGATCTGGCGGAGGCGCTGAAGCGCTGCCCGGGTTCGGCCCCGGCCGGCAGGAAGGAGTCGGAGCCGATGTGGAAGACGGCGGTGAGCCGCGAGACGCTCGACGGGTTCAGGGAGCTTGAAATGGAATCCGGCCGCAGCATATTGGGCGGAGTGATCGATCTTTTCATTGAAACCACGCCCCCTGTCTTCCATGAGGCGAGGCTCGCGCTCGAGCGGAACGACGCACCGCGCCTCGCGCGGTTCGCGCATAATTTGAAGGGCAGCTGCAGCAATTTCGGCGCGCACCGGATGCGCGAAGCCTGCGAGCGGCTCGAGTCCATCGCCACGCGCGGGAACCTGGCCGGAGCCGTCGAGTCGCTCGACGAGGCCGAGCGGGAATTTGGACTGGTCCGTATCGCACTCGAAAATGAACTCGTGGAGAAAGCATCATGAAAATTCTCATCGCTGAAGACGATCCGGTATCGGCAAAGATCCTTCAGTTTGCGCTGGAGAGTTCCGGCCACGAAGTACGGGTCACGGGCTCGGGAGTCGAGGCCTGGGCCGCTTTCGATCGCGAACCGGTGCGGGTCATCGTGAGCGACTGGATGATGCCCGACCTGGACGGGCTGGACCTCTGCAAGCAGGTGAGGAGCCGCCCGAAGACGGACTACACGTACTTCATCCTGCTGACGGCGATCCACACGGGCCGGGAGAATCTTCGCAAGGCGATGGATGCCGGTGTGGATGATTTCCTGCCGAAGCCGCTGGATCGCGAGGCGATCATGATGCGTCTCCGTGTGGCCGAGCGGATCATCGAATTCTCGACCCAGATCCGCCAGCTGAAGGATCTCATCCCGATCTGCATGTACTGCAAAAAGATCCGCGACGACGCCAACTACTGGCAGGGCGTCGAGAGCTACATCTCCGAGCAGACGGGCAGCAATTTCAGCCACGGCATCTGCCCGGAGTGCTTCGACAAGCACGTGAAGTGCCGTCGGACCGAGGCGGCGAAGCCGACGATCGGTTAGGCCCGGTTCGTCGCGCGGCTATTGCGGCGGCGCATTGCGGGCCTTGAACGCGCGCCAGCACTCGAGGAACCCGCTCGCAAAATCCCTCGGGCGCGCCTCGATCCATCGATCGATCTCGTCCGTCGGGAAGAACGCTCCGCACTCGATCTCGGCCGGCGGAAGGCGGAACGGTCCCTCGTGGGATGCGCGATAGAGATGCACGAATTCCCAGCCGGTCGCGCGGCATGCGGGGATCAGGCCGATGCGTTCGAGCGGGGCCGACACGCCGAGTTCCTCCTCGAGTTCGCGCGGCGCAGTGGCGTCGTACGTGTCGCCGGCGTTCACATGGCCGGCGGCGCTGCTGTCCCACCGGCGCGGATGGGCATCCTTCCACCGCGAACGGCGCTGGAGGAAAAGTTCACCCCGCCGGTTGAAGACGAAAATGTGAATGGCCCGGTGCAGCAGCCTTTCCTTGTGGACGACGCCGCGCGGCCGCTGGCCGGTGACGCGGTCGTGCTCGTCCACGACGTCGAAGATCTCCCCCTTCACGTCCTGCGCGTTGGCGGAATGCTCGCCCGTCGTTCCGGCGGCGAGGTTGACGAGCGCGACCCACTGGCCGAGGTCCAGTTCCTCGGCCCGCGCCGTCCCCGCGACTCCGAGTTTCGCCGCGAATTCCGGCCAGCGTTCGATGCCGAGCATCTTCCGGAGTTGCTTCCGCCGCTGGCTGAATCCCCGCTTCACGAGCTCCGTAAAGAGAATCCCGTCGCAATCGGCAATTTCGTCATCCGGGCGCGGCGTCAGTGACACGACGGCGGACTCGACTTTCGGCACCGGCGTGAAGACGTGCGCGGGAAGTTTCCGTAGCAGGCGCGCGTGCCAGCGGCGGCCGATCAGCAGTGTGAGGGCGCCGAATGCCTTCGTCCCCGGCGAGGCGCAGAGGCGTTCCGCGAGCTCGTTTTGGAGAGTGAAGATGAGGCTGGCCGCAGGGCTTGGCTCTTCCGTGAAGCGGAACAGGAGCTGGCTCGATACGTAATAAGGCAGGTTCCCGAAAATTTTCACCGGGCCGTGCTGGAAGAGCCGTCGAGGATCGAAGTCCAGCGCATCCCCGTGGACGATTTCGAGTGCGGGGAAACGTTCGCGCAACCATGGCACGAGCCGGTCATCCTTTTCCAGCAGCATCCCGTGCGGCGAGCGCTCCAACGCGAATTCCGTCAGCGCGCCGAGCCCGGGTCCAATCTCCACCCAGTGGTCCTCCGGCCCGATCCCGGCCTGCTCGACGATCCAGCGCGCGAGATTCTGATCGTGCAGAAAATTTTGTCCGAGGCTCTGGACCGGCCTCGCTCCGAGGCCGGCGAGCGTTGCGGTGATCGTCGAGAGTTTCATTGGCCGTGGGCAATGGAAGCGCGCCGCGTGTCCCTGCCAAGCGTCTTGGAAAAAAGAAAAGGGGCCTGCCCGCACACGGACAGGCCCCGATGAAAATGCTTCCGCCTACTTCAGCTCGGCGAGCTTCGCCTTGATCGCCGCGAAATTCGGCAGCTCCTTGGGCGTCGGCGTCTGCTCCGCATACTGCACGATCCCCTTGCGGTCCACGATGAAGGCCGCGCGCGCGCTCGCGCTGCCAAAGCCCGCGAGATCCGGCAGCAACACATCGTATGCCTTTGCCGTGGTCTTGTTCAGATCGCTGGCAAGCGTCGTCTTGATGCCCTCCTTCTGCGCCCACGCATCCTGCGAGAACGGGCTGTCCACGCTGATCCCGATGACGGCCGCGTCGAGCTGGTTATAGGCATCGATCCCCTGGGTGATGTCGCAGAATTCCTGCGTGCAGACGCCGGTGAAGGCGAGGGGGAAGAAAAGGATCACGGTGTTCTTCTTGCCGAAGTTGTCGCTGAGTTTGATCTCTTTCATGTCCGCGCCCTGCTTGGACTTGAGGTTGAAATCAGGCGCTTTGGATCCGACGGAGATAGGCATGGTGGTTGGTTGGTTTTGGTTGGGTTCGTTGGAAAGAGGCCGCGTTCTAGTGGGTCGGTGCCTCCGCGGCAATCGCTGTTTTTGCCGCTTGGCGGCGGCACGCTCGCGAGGGACGGCGGAATGGGTCGCTACGCACGTGGGTCGATGCCGGTGTATAGGGACCGGGGGTCCCAGAAAAGACGCGCCTGAAAATCCATGCAGTCTGGCAGCGCCGCTTTTCCGTGTGGAAAGAAGAACCGGACATCTCACCCACAAGCGAAATTCATCGAGGCTCTTCGGTCTCAGATCTCCACCTGCACACCGAGTTCCACGACGGAACCGGGCGGGAGATGGAAGAATGAAGTCGCGTCGCGCGACAGCCTCGCCATCCACGGGAAAAGCGAACCGCACCAGCCCGTCCCTTGGCGGGCGATGATAGACTCGCGCCCGAGGAAGAATGTGGTCGTGGATGGATCGTATGGAAATACGTCGCCGGAAATGCGGGAGAGTTCCGCAGGAACATCCGGATCATCCATGAATCCAAATCGCAGCGAAATCCGCCAGAAGCCCATCACGAGGCAGTCCACGTTCAGGCGATCAGAGTCCGCCACATGCGGTGCCTCGTCGATTCGCACATTCAGGATCACGATTCGTTCGTGGAGCACCTTGTTGTGCCGGAGATTGTGCAGCAGCGCATGCGGAGTGATGCCGGGATTCCCCGACATGAAATAGGCGGTTCCCGGGACACGCACCGGGTTCCGCTCCTGCACATCGCGCAGGAACACGCCGAGCGGCAGCGCCTTCTCCGAAATCCTGCGACCAAGAGCGATGCGGCCTTTGCGCCATGTCCACATGAGCATGAAAATGCCGCCCGCCACGAGCAGCGGGAACCATCCGCCGTGCAGGATCTTCGTGAAGTTCGAAACGAGGAATGCGAGGTCGATTGCGATAAAGACGAGCGTCATCGCGCCAAGCAGCCACGGGTTCCATTTCCAGCGCCAGCGGGCGATGACGTAAAACAGCACGGTGGTGATGAGCATCGTGCTGGTGATCGAAACCCCATACGCCGCGGCGAGACTACTGGACGACGCAAACCCGAGCACCAGCCCGATGCACGAGAACATCAGCGCCCAGTTCACGAACGGGAGATACACCTGGCCCTTCGCATCGGCGGACGTGTGGCGAATCGTGATTCGCGGCGAGAAGCCGAGTTGCACCGCCTGCATCGTGAGTGAGAATGCGCCCGTGATGAGCGCCTGAGAAGCGATGATCGCCGCGGCTGTCGCGAGAAAGATGAGCGGATACAGCGCCCACGGAGGCGCAAGCTCGTAGAATGGATTCGCCGCCGCCTCCGGCCTGCGCAACAGCAGCGCGCCCTGGCCGAGGTAGTTGAGGAGCAGGCCCGGCAGTGCCACTGCGAACCAGCCGATGCGAATCGGCTTCACTCCGAAGTGGCCAATGTCCGCATAAAGCGCCTCGCCACCGGTCACGACGAGAAACACCGATCCGAGAATGATGAACCCGTGCCATCCGTTGCTCATGATGAACGACATCGCGTATGCCGGATTCAGCGCCGCGACCACGCCGGGTGCCTTCGCGATTTCCACCAGTCCCATCACAGCAATTGCCGCAAACCACACGAGCATGATCGGACCAAACAGCGACCCGATCTTCGCCGTCCCGTGACTTTGCACCGCGAAGATTCCGATGAGGATCAGCACCGCCAGCGGCTCCACGAACCGCTGCATCGATGGCATCGCGACCTCCAGACCCTCCACCGCGCTCAGTACCGTGATGGCGGGCGTGATCATTCCGTCCGAGTAAAGGAGCGCCGCTCCAAACAACCCGAACACCGTGAGAACCACGCCCGGCTTCACCTGCTGCACCAACGCGGAGAGCGCGAGGATTCCGCCCTCCCCGCGGTTGTCCGCGCGAAGGATGAAAGCGAGGTATTTCACCGAAATGACGAGCACCAGAGCCCAGAATATGAGCGACAGCACACCGAGCACGTTCGGAGCGTTTACGGCGATCCCATGCGGGCCGTAAAAGCATTCGCGCATGGCGTAGAGTGGACTGGTTCCGATATCGCCATAGACGACACCCAGTGCGGCCAACGAAAAGGCGAGAAGACGACGCACATCGGTGCGGTCCCCGCCGGAATGATTATGTAACATGCAAATTGCCCCGTCGCTTGCGGCTTGGGAGCGGTCGTGGTCCTTCGTGAGAACGGGACGCAATGAGCGCCTTGATCTCGGTTAATGCTTACGAGGTTAGCTGTCGGGCTAGGGCTACCGAGTGCCCCCGGCGCCGCAGCGCCGTACGCCCCGAGTCTTCCACTGGTGCGGAAAAATTGGGTCCCCCGTTGCCGCGGCACCAAACCGCGACACTCAGCGAGTCAAAGAACTGATTCGGACGCTAGCCGGGTGCGAAAAGGCAGTCAAGCGCACGACTGAAGACCTTCGCACCGCGCAGACGTGCTCCTCCAGTCCCATTACGGTACGACTCAATGCAGGTTGCGCGATGCTGAGGCAGCGGGCCGCCTCGGAAAATCGGAGTTACCCGGTAACCGGCTGAAAATTGTGGAGGTGGCGGAGAGCCATGGTCTGCGCCCGGGATTGGAATTCGCGTGACCCATCCCTCCTGGTCGCCTACACCGCGCCGCGATGTCCCGCGCGAATGCTCCCGGCTGGCTCGTGGTCGTCGAGGGAATCGATGGCGCGGGCAAAAGCACCGTGCTGCGCCGCCTCGCCGCGCACTGCGAATCGCGAGGCCTTGCGTCCGTCACCAGCGGCGAACCGACCCGCGGCCAGTGGGGGATGAAACTCCGGCAGAGCATGACCGAAGGCCGGCTGTCGCTCGACGAGGAACTCGCGCTCTTCCTCAAGGATCGCGCGGAACATGTCGAAACGCTGATCCGCCCGTCGCTCGCCGCGGGGAAGGTCGTGCTGCTGGATCGGTACTACCTTTCCACCGCCGCCTACCAGGGCGCCCGCGGGGCGGACCCGGAGGACATTCTCGAAAGGAACGAGTGCTTTGCGCCGCAGCCGGATCTCGTGCTGTTGCTCGATTTCGATCCCGCCGGCGGCCTCGAACGGGTCCGCGCTAGGGGAGACGCGCCGAATACGTTCGAGGAACTCGAACAACTCCGCACCGTGCGGAGCATCTTCCTGCGCCTGCGCCGCCCGTTCATCCACCGCGTGGATGCGTCGCGGTCGCCGGATGACGTGTGGCAGGATTGCCGGGCGCTGCTGGACGGCTTGATTCCATAGCTTGTGTGGCGGTGAAATCGGCGTAGTAGATGTTTCATGCGTCGCGAAGCAGTTTTCTCCCTGGCCGGTTTCCTCGGTGGATTCGTCGTTGCCGCCATCGTCTTCTGGCGTCCTGCGGAATCCCAGGAATCCGCGCAGGCCGCCGTAGCGCCGCCTGCGGTGAAGGTTGAGCGAAGTGAAAGTGACGAGGGCAGGGGAATCGCGCGTGGCCGGCGTTCTCCGCCTGGACCACCACCGGTC
>JBEBGK010001079.1:0-1712 GCA_040081515.1 Chthoniobacteraceae bacterium | reverse complement strand
ATGATTGGGCGTTACCGCTCGTGGCGAGTGCGAAAGCCCCCAGCCGCCCACGGAAGGCGGCGGCCCAATGTGGAGCCGACGATTCGTCGGCTGGCAGGATGGGCGCAGGCGGCGGGATGGTGCGGAGCACGACCCGCTCGACCTCCACGCCCATGCCAAGACTCGGACGAACCGGGCCGACGAATCGTCGGCCCCACATTGCCCGCAAACCTCCTGTCCTCGGCGGCTACAGCGCTTCCGTGCTTGAACACTTCGCGCTCCACCGTGTCTCATGCCCGGCCATGCTCAAGTCCCTGTTCCTCTGCCTCGCGCTCGCCGTGCCCTCACTCGCCGAGGCCCCGCGCTCCTCGCTGAAGCCGCTCAGCTTCACCGAATACGATCTCCCGAACGGCCTGCACGTGATCCTGCACGAAAATCATGCCTCGCCCGTCGTCGCGACGTATGTGCTCTACCACGTCGGCTCGAAGAACGAGCGCTCCGACCGCACGGGCTTCGCGCATTTCTTCGAGCACCTCATGTTCGAGGGCAGCGAAAACATCCCGCGCGGAACCATCGACAAGCTCGTCTCCGGCGCGGGCGGAAACCTGAACGCGAGCACGTCCTTCGACCGGACGGACTACTTCTTCAATCTTCCGAGCAACCAGCTCAAGCTCGCGCTCTGGATCGAGAGCGAGCGCATGATGCACAACCGCATCGACGAGACCGGCGTGGAGACGCAGCGCAAAGTCGTGAAGGAGGAGCGCAGTTCGCGCTACGACAACCAGCCGTACGGATCGCTCTTCGAGAAACTCTGCGCGCTGGTGCTCAAGGACACGCCCTACGAGTGGACGCCCATCGGCTCGGTGCAATACATCGACCAGGCGAAGATCGAGGAGTTCCGCGAGTTCTGGAAGACGTACTACCTGCCGAACAACGCGACCCTCGCAATCGCGGGCGACATCAACATCGAGGAGACGAAGAAACTGGTGGCGGATTACTTTGGCGAAATCCCAAAGGGGCCGGAGCCGCCGCGGCCTTTATTCAAGCTCGTCGATCCCGCCGGCCCGGAGAAGCTCGTGGTGAAGGAGGACAAGACCCCGCTCCCCGCGTCACTCCACGCATGGCATGCCTGCGAGGAGACGCACCCCGATTCCTATGCGCTGGATCTGCTCGCCAACATCCTCGCGAGCGGACGCAGTTCGCGCCTCTACCGGCGGCTCGTGGACAAGGAACAGGTCGCGCTGAACGCGGAGGCTTTTCCGATCCTGATGGAAAAGACCGGCATCGTCGGCGTCTTTGCGACCGGCATCGCCGGCACGCCGCTGGAAAAGCTCGACGCGCTCATCACCGAGGAGGTCGCGAAAACGAAAGCGGAGGGCGTGACGGATGAGGAATTCCGCAAGGCGCTCAATCAAAAGGAATCCGAGCTGGCGAATGAGAACGGCTCGATGCAGGCGCGCGCGAAAAATCTCGCCCATGCGCACATGTTCCTCGGCGGCACCGCCGAGGTGAACCAGCAACTCGACCGATACCTCGCGGTGAAGCGCGAGGATCTCCAGCGCGTGGCGAAGAAGTATTTCGCAGCGGAGAAAGTGCACGTCCTCCACTACCCTCCCGCCGCGGAACGAAAGACCGGCGGCGCCAAGTAACGAACTTCGCCCACTGACATCATGCGACACTTCATTCCCTTCCTGCTCACCGCACTCATCGCGTCCGCCGGCGCCGCCGTGGAC
>JBEBGK010000171.1:0-6894 GCA_040081515.1 Chthoniobacteraceae bacterium | reverse complement strand
AATCGAGGAGCAAGGCCGCATACTTCGGAATCACTCCCGAACAGGCCAAGGAGGTCGCGCACGAGGCGGCAGCGTTCACCGCGCAGAGGCTCGCAAAGCCGTTCACCGTCTGGACCCGCTGGAATAGCGCCTTGGGCCGCTCGGTTCTCGGGAGGATCTATTGCATGATCACCACGGCCGAGGGGCGCGACCTCAACGAGTTGCTCGTCGAGAACGGGCTGGCGCGAATCTACGGCACGCGGACACCGCTGCCAGACGGCAGGGACTCACGGACATATCGGGCGCGGCTTGCGGAACTTGAGAAGCAGGCGAAGGCGGCGAAGAAGGGCGCGTGGCGGCTCAAGGGAGGAGCACCGCAGGCCCAGCCCGTTGCACTCTCAGGCGCGTATCTCGCCTCCAAGAACTCGGAGGTCTTTCACACGGCAGCATGCAAGTCGGGGGCGAAGATTCTGCCGAAGAATCTCACCTGGTATCAGAGCCGTGAGGATGCAACACGGGACGGCAGGCGACCGTGCGCGGAGTGCCGGCCGTGACGGGGGGCTAGCGCCCGCGCCGCCGAAGACCGCCCGCGTGGTCGTGTCGGTCTTCTCGATGGGCGTGCCGGTGACTGGAGGGAGGCGGCGCTGACCGACAGCGACAATGCGCAGCATTGGGCGAAGCCCGACCGAGCGGGGCCGCGACGGAGTCAAATCCGGCTCTCGTAATAGATCGGCACCGTGGCCTTGTCGGCGACGGCGCGCTGGATGTCGTAGATGGAAATGTAGTCGCGGCAGCTACGAACGTGGTGAAGTCTTTGATGCTCTTCCACCGCTCGCGTCACCATCCTTCTTCGGAGCTATCACCATCATGTGTGAGGAATGGATGAAGTCAGGCGGAAGCACCGCAACGCGGCGGCCGTCCTCGATAAAATGATGGGCACAGTCCTCGAATACGCCGGGAGGAATGGGCAAGAGAGCGCGCGGATTGTGAAAGACGCGAACGCCTTCCGTCCACCGCTCGGAATACTTGCCGGGTTCAACTTCTGCCGTGAAGTGGATCGGCTCAGTCGCGTTGGGGTCAAAGTTATGCTTCACGCCAACTCGAATCATTTTCACGTCGGGACTTCCGAAGCCTGCCAGTTTGCCCATGCGGTTGAACTTTGAGAGTGTGGCCGAGTTGCTGAACAGCACTGCACTGACGTGCTCGGCGTCCGGCTGGTTAAAAAAGCCAGAAGGAATCGGCGCCTTGCCGCCCCAGCGGTGTTCACGGATCGGATTCTCCGTGATGTGGAGCTTCCCATTTTGGTCTTTATGCCACGAAGCACGCAGACCGTAGAGGTAATCGTTCATCGCCGGTTCGGACCACGTCATCGAATCGCCCGCGCAAAAGTCATGCACTGCCAGCACGAACGGTTTGCCGACCATGTGCGGAAGCTCCCAATAGCGTTTGCGCATCTTCGAGAACAGCACGCTCCCGAATTTGATTGGCATGTATTCCTCCCGCAGTTGCCGGAGCTCTTCGTCGTTGGTCGGCTTGACGGGAGTCTCCCCAGCAGTCGGGTTCACGGTCACCGCCTCTATGCCGACGGGAATACCATCTTTCTCAGTGCAAAAGTCTGGCCGGTCGAATTCCCGCGTAATGCCAAAGTGCTGCTCGTAGAGGAAGGCATGAAGATAGAGTTCCCAAAGGCGGGCGTTGAACCCGGTGGTTTGGAAGTCCTTCAAGAAGTTTCCGTCCACGTCCACGAAGGCCCGCGCGAGTTCTCTGAGCATGTCGCGCGCGGAGGAATGATGCAGACCGTCAGCAAGAATCTTGTAGTTCTCGTGAAATGATGAGGCACTCGCCACGGGATTGAACAAGTCCATCGAATCGCGTCCGACGTCACCCTGTGGGAAAACGGTATGGCCCGTCGCCGAATGCTCCTCGATTTTCACCATCAAACGAGTTCTGGCCTCAGCCTGTGTCGCAATCGACACATCCAAAGCAATAGCCCTGAACAAGCCCGCCTCATCCCTGCCCAAGACCATCCATAGCCAATCGTTGTCTTGTAAATCGAGGAGCACGATGCCGAGCACTCTTTCCTCGGCGTCCGAATACCATTCAACCTCGCGACTCATGTAGTCCGAGCACGAACGCTTCACGCGGCAGAGGGCGTCGAATCTTTCCTTGCTGATTACTTTCGTCGGCATTGGTCAGGCGATTCGCTGCCGGTTGAATGCTCAACTCCTCTTCAGCCACAAATGGCGGACAACAATGTTGCCCGCAGGCAGCCCGTTCTCGACGTAGTTGAACGTGCGTTGATGCTTGGAAATGGCGACCTGCTCGGCAAACGCCGTCGCCTTCGTTCGCCGACAAGACTCCGGGCCGAACGAAGTCGGAATCGGTTCTTTGCGTTTGGATGTGAGCGCTTCGGAAAGTTTGGGAACAAGGGAATAGCCCTCCCGCGCGTAGCCGACCATCATCGCGCTTTGCATCGTCCACGCGTAGTCGCCACGCACAAAACGGATAAGTCCTTCATCGCAGTATGCCGAACCCGCCGGGTGTTTTCTGTCCACGGGTTTGCACTCGATGAAGAGCCCATGTTGCGAGTTCATCACTCCGGCAGGCCGGTCGATGAAATCCACGAAAATGTCTGGCATCTTGTCCGGGTGGAGACGGTTGAAATTGCGCACTTTCGGCTCGCGGTGAATCGAAGCGAAAACCGCGCGGTCAAACCCATCCACGATGCCCTTGTTGAAGACTTCATCGTAAAGCCGCTCGTAGAGTTCAAGCGTCACGGTGTCCTCATTGGCTGCCTGTAAATCAAAGCCCTGCCGCGAATGTCGCATCATCAATTCCCACGCAGCGCAAATGGCAGCCTCGACGACGAGATGAACGTGCAAGGACAACGGCGGATGCGGCAGTCGTGTCTCCTCGTCGCTGTCCTCGAACATTTCCAGCCTCATGCGTCAGGTCTCGAAGACGTAGAGCCATTCACGGACGAGTTCCGCGCCGAGCAAGCGCGCCCGGCTTGGCGTCCAGTAACGATACTGGTTGAGCAACGCCACGAGCAGACCGCCTTCGACTTGCTGGATGATGCGTGTGCTGCCGGTGTCTTCGGCCAGTTTGAGCAACACGTCGCGAAACAGATCATCCGGCGCGGGCATCCGCGCGCCGCGTTTCGAGATGAGTAGCAGACCGAAGGGCGCGGAGGTCTGGAGGAAGGCCGTGTCTGGCTTCCAGAGTTCTATCTGTGCCTCGTCGCCGGTGGCCTTGAAAAACGGACGCAGGATGGATTCGAGCCGTTTGCGGAAATGCTCACGTTCCACCGGGCGGGGCGGATTGCAGGCGCGGTCACGCGATTCGATGTAAGGCATCGCCACATCCACCGTATCGCGCACAACTTCCATATCGCGGCTATCCAGACCGAAAAGGCCGCCGAAGAAGGCGTCAATCTCGTCGAAGGCCGTTAGGTCGTGCGCGATAAGCCGGTCGGACAGTCGGACGACCGTCTTGCGTTGTTCGGCTGACAGCTTCTCGAACGGGAAGATCGGGCAGTCGTCGAAATCGGTTTTGTAAACAACACGCCGTTCAGCGCCGAAAACTGGCGCGGTGATAAGGGCATGATGACTCCAGACGAAGGAATGGCAGAACAGAAATAGGTATTGAACGAGCCTTTCACCGGACGGATGACCGGCAGCCGAGTAGCCGTAAAAATTTTGGTTGAAGGCGACATCCTCAAAACTCAGTAAAGCCCAACCGTTTTGCCTATCAGTGCCTGGCGACTGCTTCGCGAGTAGCAAAGGAGCTCGGTAGTTGTTTGGCTTTCTCGGGCGGCAAGCCTCGTCGCGCCCGAAGGGCAGCAACTGTTCGGTCTCAACGACAAACACCCCTTCGGGAGCAGTCGTTAAATTTGGCAGAGTTTTAAGGAAGGAGGCATCACCTTGTTTTTGTCCTTCCTTCACCATGTAGCCCGCTACACTAAGCAACCCCAACTGCTTCTCCCAATACTCTCCGAGTCGCGGGCAGTCGGCTTTGTGCATTCGCGCTACTACGTCGGCATCCAGCGAAGTTCCCAGGGCCAGCGCCTTCCAAATCCACGGTTGCGCGAAAGTCGCTTCAACCTCGATTGGTTGAGCTGACTTTGCATCAATCCGCATTTCGCCGTTCCGGTTAAGTGAATTGTCATATTGCGGGGTGATGAGCCGCAGCGTTTGGCCAGACTTATGCTTACGATTGCGTGCGAATAGCAGCATGAAGGGCTGCCCCATTTTCGGCCAAACGGCTGTGTCGGAGAGATTCGTGCCGTTGACGATGCCCGTGACTTCGATGAGCCGGAGAAACGTTTCACGAGCGTGGCGCGGAATGTCTTCCTGCTTGAGTAGGATGCGGGCGGGCAGTGCCATGGCAATTCGCCCGCCGGTTTTGCACCACTCCGTCGCCTTCCAGACAAACGGCAAGTCGGGGCCGAAATCGGGATTCTCATACGCGGCGGCGGTTCCAGCGTCCGCACGGCGCGCAATGATGGCTTTGCTAAGTCGGTTGAACTCCTCAGCCAGTGGACGCTCCTTCTTCTTGAGGCTAGTCCAAGGCGGGTTGCTGAGAATCAGGTCGAACTGTTCATCGAAGCGTTTGCCAACGTGTTCACCAAGGCTGCCAGCAACCGCACCTTCCTCCGGGTCGATGCCCTCGCGCCGGAAATTGAAGAGCACCTTGTCACGCAAGTGCCGAAACTTGAGTTTCTCGGGCGGCACGGGTTTCGGGTCGAGCTCGATGGCCGTGAGATAAAGACTCAACGCGGCGAGCTTGATGGCCGACTCGCTGATGTCGAAACCGACGAGTTGCTTCTCCAAAATCTCGCGGATGGCTTTGGTGTCCGGACGTTGCTTCGTCGCCTTCCACCGTTCTTGATAAAGCCGCCGGAAGGCAAGAACGAGAAAGACGGATGCACCGCACGCAGGGTCGAGGACGCGGGCTTCGTGGGCGTCGGGCAGTTTATTGAAGGCTTCATCCACCAGCGTGCCAGCAATGTTGCGCGGAGTGTAGTGGACGCTGGTTTCCTTGGCCGTCTTGTGCTCCCACTTCCACGCGAAACGCTCATAGACTTGACTCAGCAGCCCCACTGGAATATGGGCAAATTTATATGTGCCCCAATTCCGTTCTTCCGGACGGAACGGTAGCAACGTTTGCCACCCGGAATCCCCCGAGGGTTCTTCGCCCTTGAGGATGGCGGTCAAGTGAGTGAAAACCCGGCCGCCAGTTCGTTGCCCGATTTCCTCGAAGTAGCTGGTGCTACCATCGTCCGTAAGCGGAAGCAGGTCGCCGTTGAAGGTCTTGTCGAGCCAGGCGGAAGTTCGGGCCGCGTTCTCGGCATTGGCAAAACACTCGACAATGCTGGCCGCGTTCGGTGCGATTTTCGGGCAATCAATTTCACGGACGACTTCCCGGTCGCGCAAAAAGCGGAAGAACAACGCACGCCCCATGAGCGACAGAACATCGGTGCGTTTGAGGTGCAGGGCCGCGAGCCGGTCAGCCACGCTCCACACGAGCTTGAACATGGCGGAGAAAACGTAGTCCGCCTCCTTGGGTTCGCCTTTCCCGTCATACTGACCCTGAGCCAGACGCGAGAAAAAGGTCAACGCCTCCGGCGTGCCGGGCGTGTAGAGTTCCCATTCAGGCGTCCTGTCATCCAACGACACTGGCACAACCGCCAGTTCACCAGGACGAATACGCGCGAGGTAGGCGCGGTCGCCGCGACAGGCAAGTTTGCGCCGAAGCGTGTTGAGCTGTTGCTCCTGTTCTCTAGGCGTTTGGGCCAGGCGGCTTTCATTAACGATGAAAAGCAGCGGACGCCCCTGACTTTCCGCCACGCCATCGGGCAGCAGATTATCCGCCTCGGTCTGGCCACCGTCAGCCTTTTGAAGCAAATCAAGGTAGTCCAGCAATCCCGATGACGGCGCGCCGCCCAAGTCGAGAAAGCTGCGGCTGGAAACGCCGTAGCTTTGAATCGCTTCTCTAAGGTTTAATGTTCCGGCACTGGGCATGGACGTGTCCGCAAGTTAGAGGCCCGGCAGAAATTTTGCACGCCACAATCGGCCGCGTTGCCCTTGGGCGGGACGCCGAGCTGCCAGCGCACGTCGTCGTCCTTGCGGAAGTTGTCCTGTCTTTCGGCCATGACCTGCAGTGTGCCTCCGGTTTGTAGGAATGCGCTAGCGCGCAACGCAGTGTCGGAGTCGTTGAAGGGCGGGTTAGCGAGGACGTAGTCGGCGCGGAGGTCGGGATGGAGGTCGGGATGGAGGTCGGGATGGAGGTCGCGGCGGAAGGTGTCGGCGTGCTCGGGGCCGAAGTCGGCCTCGATGCCGCGCAGGGCGAGGTTCATCACGGCGAGACGGCGCGTGGTGGCGTTGCTTTGTTTCGGCTGCTGCCGCCGCAGCCTCACCCTGCGGGCTCGCGGTGCGAGACCAAATGGGCGCTGCCGCCGCGCCCATTTGTCCTGGCCGTAGATGCTGATGTCGCCGAGCTTGCCGCCGTGGGATTCGACGAACTTTTCCGACTGCACAACGCCTTGCGCGATAGCGCGGTCCTTTTCCGCGAAGCGCACACTGCATAGCCTGCTCGCAGGCAAACTGCCGCCGGAGCCGCAGGCGGGGCCAGGGGGAATTACGAATGACGAATTTCGAATGACGAATGGGCGTGAGGTTTGCACTTCGACACTCGCACATCGGACTTCGCACTTTACCACGCCGCCTTTCTTGGCCTCGGCGCTGGCGAGGCAGGTGGCCTCGAAGCCGATGGCGACGGTGGAGGGGTCTCTCGCGGGGGGCTTGCCTTTGGCCATGGGGGTTTCATACCGGAAGGCGCGCGGGATGGCAAACGCGGAAGGAGGCGGGAGGTGGAGACCGGAGAACGGAGAGCGGAAGGCGGAGACCGGAGGGT
>JBEBGK010000170.1:0-6898 GCA_040081515.1 Chthoniobacteraceae bacterium | reverse complement strand
CACGATCGTGTGCGTGGGGAAATTGTTCACGCCGGAGAAGCCCATCTCCTTCACCTTGCCGAGCCAGTGCCACATGCGGCGGCGCGGATCGGTCGCGTGGACGCCGCAAATCACCGGGCATTCTTCGACGACGGGCAGCACCTCGAATTCGCCAATCTCCATCGCGATCGCGTTTGCATCGCCGTAGGCCATCATGCCCGCGGTCGAGCCGTGGCCCATCATGCGGAAGCGTCCGCTGTTGTAGATGATGATGAGATCCGCGCCGCCCTTCTCGATGAACTTCGCCGAGATGCCCGTGCCCGCGCCACCGGCGATGATGGCGTTGCCTTTCTTCAGCGTCGCACGGAGACGTTCGCAGACTTCTTTGCGGGTGTAGGGATTTCCTTTTCCAGTCCAGGGATTCGGCATGTGCGTGGGGCGTGTGGGTTCGTGTCGGGTGAAAGCGCGACACTAGCGCACCGCCACACAAAGTGGGAAGCGCACGAATCCACCAGTCGCTATCGGGAATGCACCGGGGAAAGTGGCTGCGGCTTCAGCCGCATGGCGATTCGGCTGAAGCCGAAACCACTTTCCCGCTTACTTCACCCAGCCGTGCTGCTGGAGCCAGAAAACGAGGTCCTTTCCCCACGGATGCACGTCGTCCGCAGGCACGCCGTTTTTCCCCTGGCTGAGCCCGATGCCGTGCGGGCCTTTCTCATACACATGGAAATCGAATGCCACGCCGGCCTTTCGCAGGGCCTGCACGAAGCGGAAGCTGTTCTCGGGGAGCACGGCCTTGTCCTCGCCGGTCGTCCACACGAAGCACGGCGGCGTGTCCTTCGTCACCTGCTTGTCGTTCGACAGCAACTCCACGAGCTTCGGGTCCGGTTCCGCGCCGAGGAGGTTCTTCTTCGAGCCCGCGTGCGTCACCCCATCCTCGAGGCTGATCACGCCGTAGCAGATCACGCCGAAGTCGGGACGGCAGCTCACGCGATCGATCGGATCGGTCGCATCCGCCTTCCCGCCGTCGAAATGCGTCACCGCCGTCGTCGCGAGATGACCGCCGGCGCTGCTGCCCATCACGCCGATGCGCGCGGGGTCCACGCCCCACTTCGAGGCATTCGCGCGGACGAAGCGGATCGCCCGCTGCACATCGCCCATCATCACCGGATGCCGGTAGTTCTTCGAGCCGAGGCGATATTTCAGCACGAAACAGGCGATGCCTTTGCCGGACAGATACTCCGCGTAGCCCGGCCCTTCGTGCGGCGCGAGGCCGCCGTAGCCGCCGCCGGGGCAAATCACGAACGCCGTCCCGTTCGCCGTGCCCGTCGCCGGAAGGAACGGCGTGATCGTCGGGATGTCATGATCGGCCTTGCCGAGCGCACCCGGCGCATCGCCCTCCCAGAGCCGGATGGGCTCGGCGGCACGGACCGCGAGCAGCGTGGCGGATGCGAGAAGGACGGCGAGGAGGAGCGGGGATTTCATGGGCGATTGATGGGAAGGGTTCCCGTTTGCACCACGCGCACCGGCACTTTCCCAGCAAAAAAACGCGGACCGATCCGCGCGGAATACGCCCGGTCACTTTCCGCCGACGGCGAAGGCGACCAGTTCCCCGGCGTTGTTGCGGCAATACAGCCTCCCGTGCGCGAGCGCGGGCTGCACCCAGCAGCGGCCGCTCAGGATCTTCTTGCGACCCAGCTCCGCGTATCCCTTCGGCGACGCCTCGGCGAGGACGAGTTCCCCGTCCTCGCTCAGCGCGACCAGCTTGTCATCCGCCCGGAGCACGGAGCCGTTCTTCACCTCGCGCGCGCGCCATTTCTCCTCGCCGGTGGCCATGTCGATGCAGACGAGCGCGGAGCGACGGCCGACGTCGCCATCCACGCCATAGGCGAATCCCCCGAGGAACACCGGTGAATTGAAATGCGCCTTCAGGCTCTTGGTGAACCACACCTGCTCCGCCTTGCCGCCCGCCACGCGCACCGCCGCGGCGCCATGATTGTAGCCCGAGGAGACGAGCACCTTCTCGCCGACGACGACCGGCGACGCGGCATTCGCCTTGTACGAAGTCTCCCACTCAAAGCGCCACAACTCCCCTCCCCGGCTCGCGTCATAGCCCACGAGCGCCTCCGCCTTCACCAGGATCGCCGTCCTTTTCCCTCCGAGCTCCGCGAGGATCGCGCTGCCATAGCCCGTCTCATCGTCCCCGGATTTCCATGCGAGCGCTCCTGTCTCCTTGTTGAGCGCGACGGTGCTCGCGCCCTTGCCGCCGGAATCGAGGATGATGTTCTTCCCATCCACGGTGGGCGAACAACAGAAGCCCCAGTCCATGCGTTTGCCGCCGAAATCGCGCACGAGATTCTTTTCCCAGATCGGCTTCCCGCTTGTCGCGTTCACGCAGGCGACGTGGCCGTCGGCGCCCACCATGTAAACGCGGCCGCTATCCAGCGTCGGCGTCGCCCTCGGGCCGCCATCGAAAAGAAAATTCCCCCGCTTCGCCGGCCACGAATGCGTCCAGATCGTCCGGCCCGTCGCGGCATCCAGGCAGAAAAGCTTCTCGCTCCCCTCGTCATATCCCGCGGAATACGCCCGCCCGCCCGAGACCGTCACGCTGCTCAGCCCGGTGCCCAACTGGACCCGCCACAGTTCCTCGGGGCCCGTGGCTGGAAATGCGGAGATCCGTTCCGAGGAAGACCCGTTCAGCGACGGCCCGCGATAGTGCGGCCAGTCCCCGCCAGATGCCGCGGCAGAGAAAAACACCGACAACCCAAGCAAGCATGCGCAGAACTTCATCCGCGTGCCATAACATCGTCCCGCGCGGCGTCAATCACCGCCCCTCCCGTCCTCTCCTGCCACGAATGGCAACAGCGGGGCCTGCCCGTTGCCGGGATCATCCATGCTTCCGCATTTCACGCACGACGAACCGCGCGCGGAGCATCGCGTTCCACCGGCGCGCAACAAAAGGCAAAAAGCCCTTTGACATCAACGGCGGGTGCTACTATCTACGCGGCCCATTTTTCCGACTGATTTCCGAACCCATTTCCCGAGCCATGCCGACCATTGAAGTCATCCTTACTGAAAAAATCACGAACCTCGGCGTCGAAGCCGACATCGTAAAAGTCAAAGCCGGTTACGCCCGGAATTTCCTCCTGCCCTACGGCAAGGCCATCGAGAAGACCAAGACCGCGCTCCATCGCATCAATGTGCTGAGGGCGAAGCGGGCGGAACGCGAGGCGCGGGAACTCAACGAGGCGCAGGATCTCGCCCGCCGCCTGAACAAGATGAAGCTCAACTTTGAACTGGAGACCGGCGAGACCGGCAAGGCGTTCGGTTCCGTCACGGCATCCGACATCGCGGACAAGGTCCGGGTGGAACTCGGGGGCAAGGTGGAGCTCGACCGCCATCGCATCGAACTGGCGAAGCCGATCAAGGATTCTGGCAAGCACGAGGTGGAGGTGAAGCTGCACCATGACGTGACGGCCACGCTGATCGTGAACGTGACCACGAAGGGTGCCGAGGAAGCCGCCAAGGCGAAGCCCGAGGGCGAGGATTCCGACGAGAAGCCGAAGGGCGAGAAATCGCCGGGCGGCTACAAGGCCAAGGCGAAGGCCAAACACAAGGAGAAGGAGTAACCTCGGATGGCCGCGGGTTCCACAACCGGGAATCCAGGTCCTGAGAAAGGCCGGGGCAAGGAGGCCCGGGGCGACCTGAAGGGCAAGGTCGTTTATCCACAGGATTTTCACCGAGAATTCCCACAGGCGCCGGACGCCGAGCGCGGCGTGCTGAGTTCGATCCTGCTCGCGCCGAAGGACGTCATCGGCCTCGCCATCGAGAGCGGGGTGAAGCGCGAGAGCTTCTACATCCCGGCGCACGGGGAGATTTTTGACGCTTTGCTGGAGCTTTGGAACGCCAACAAGCCGATCGATTTCATCACCATCGCGCAATTCCTGCGCGACCGGAACAAGCTCGACCAGGTCGGCGGACCCGCATTCCTGAACGAGCTGTTCGTCTTCCTCCCCACCGCCGCAAATGCCGGCTACTACATCGAGACCCTCCTCGAGAAGTTCACCCTGCGGGAGATCATCAAGGTCTGCACCGAATACTCCTCCCGCAGCTACGAGGAGCAGGACAACCCCGCGGGGCTGCTCGACGAGGTGGAGACGCGCATCTTCGAGATCGCGAAGGATCGCTTCAAGGACAAGGCCGCCGGGATGAAGGAGATGGTGATGAAGGCCATCGGCGACATCCAGAAACTCTACGACAATCGCGGGAAGATCACGGGCCTCTCCACCGGGTTCAAGATTCTCGACCAGATGACGGACGGTCTGCACGGCTCGGAGATCTTCGTCATCGCCGCGCGGCCCTCGATGGGAAAGACGGCGCTCGCGATGAACATGGCCGAGCACGTCGCGGTGGAGCAGGGCAAGCCCGTCGCGGTCTTCTCGCTGGAAATGAGTTCGCAGCAGCTCGTGCAGCGATTCCTCTGCTCGCTGGCCCGGGTGAACCTCGGCAACATCCGCAACGGCTTCCTCAGCGAACGCGACTTCCCCGCGCTCATGGCCGGCGCCGCCAGGCTCGCCGCCGCGAAGATCCTCATCGACGACACGAGCGGGCTCAGCATCCTCGAGCTGCGGGCCAAGGCACGGCGGATGAAGAGCCAGCATGACATCGCGGCGATCTTCATCGACTACCTCCAGCTCGTGCGGAGCACGAGCCGCCGCGCGCAGGACAACCGGCAGCTCGAAATCGCGGAAATCAGCGCCGGCCTGAAGGCGCTCGCCAAGGAACTGAACATCCCCATCGTCGTCCTCGCCCAGCTCAACCGCAATCCCGAGGCCCGCACCGGGGACAGCAAGGGCCGTCCGCGCCTGAGCGACCTCCGCGAATCCGGCAGCATCGAGCAGGACGCGGACATCGTCGCGCTGCTCGTCCGCGAGGAATACTACGCCGACACGGACGAGGCGAAGGAGGAGTCCGCCGGCAAGGCCACGCTCATCATCGCCAAGCAGCGCAACGGCCCCGTGGGCGACGTGCCGCTCACGTTCCTGAAGGAATTCACGCGCTTCGAGGATCGCGCCGCGGGGCCCGAGCCGGAGATTTAGCACTCCGTCACGCGCCAGGTGTTGGGATGAAAGCGGGTGGCGGGGCACGGACCTCGTCGCCGCGACTGTCAAAGCGCAGCCACGGAATTGCGGACATCCAGATCACGGCATCCGGAAGGCGTCCGCCGTCCTTGACCCCGCGTAGCTGTCGGTGGTTCGCTCCACGTTGAATGCTCCGACTCGCGCTCAAGATGCTTTACGGTGACGTCGCGAAGTTCGTGATGCTCCTCGGCGGGCTCACCTTCTGTTCGCTGCTGATGACCCAGCAATCCGGGGTCTTCTGCGGGCTGATGCGCTGGACGACTTCCACGCTGCGGAACATCAAGGTGCCCATCTGGGTGTGCGACGCAAAGGTGGAGCAGGTGAACGAGGTCGTGCCGCTGCGCGACATCGAGGTGAACCGCGTGCGCAGCGTCGCGGGCGTGGAATGGGCCGTGCCGCTTTACTGGGGGCTCATCCAGGCCCGGCTGCGCGATGGATCCTTCCAGCCGGTGCAGCTCACCGGGCTGGACAGCGCGACGATGGTCGGCCGCCCCGCGCGGATGACCGCCGGCAACATCGAGGATCTCCGCCTGCCGAACGCGGTCATCGTGGATCAGATCGCGATCAAGAAATTCAAACGGAAGGGCTTCGACCTGAAAGTCGGCGACACCTTCGAGATCAACGACAAGGAGGCGCACGTCGTGGGCATCTGCTACGCGGAGCAGAGCTTCCTCGGACAGCCGTACATCTACACCACCTACGAGCGCGCACTCGAATACGCGCCGCGGCAGCGGAAGCTCCTCTCCTTCATCCTGGTGAAGCCGCAGGACTCCGTGCCCGCGGAGGAAGTCGTCCGGCGCATCCGAACCATTCCTGGGATCACCGCTTTCACCGACGAGGAATTCACCGCGCGCACGATCGACTGGTATATCAAATACACCGGCATCCCCATTTCCTTCGGCACCGTCGTCATCCTCGGCGCGCTCGTGGGCATCGCGATCGCCGGGCAGACGTTTTACCTTTTCGTCCACGAGAATGTGCGCCATCTCGCGGCGCTCAAGGCGATGGGAGCGGGGAACGTGATGCTCGCGGAGATGGTGTTCCTGCAGGCATTCACCGTGGGCGTCACCGGCTACGGCCTCGGCGTCGGGCTCACTTCCATTTTCGGCAACATCTTCATGAAGGTCGGCGAGCCGCCGTTCTATCTGCCGTGGCAGGTGCTCGCATTCGCCGGCGCGATCATCGTCTTCATCTGCCTCTTCTCCGCCACCATCGGCCTGCTGAAGGTCTTCCGCGCCGAACCGGCGATCGTTTTCCGATGACCCAAACTGTAGCCGACGACGTAAGGAGGCGGGCACTTCGAACAGCCAACCGCCGCGCCTACCGATGAATCCGTCAGATGCACCGTCCATCGCCGTGCGCACGAAGGGCGTCACGAAGACCTTTGGCCGCGGCGACAACGCCGTGCGCGCCCTAAAGGGCGTGGACTTCGAGGCGCGCTGCGGGGAGATCATCATGATCGTCGGCCCCTCCGGCTGCGGGAAGACGACTTTTCTCAGCGTCATCTGCGGAACGATGAAGGCCGACGCCGGCAGGTAGCGCGCAAACGAAATGAACGGCTCGAAGAACGCCTCCACCGGCTTGAACGCGCCCATCATGATCCCCAGAGGCACCGCGACCACGGCGGCGAGGAGGAAACCGCCGACGACGCGGAACAGCGTGATGCCGACGTCCTTGATGAAACCGAACTGCGCGAACAGAGCCGTTTGAAAATTGTCCATCCCGAAATACCTGAAAGGGAAATCGTGTTGAAGCCTGTCCCGACAGTTCAGCCATCC
>JBEBGK010000169.1:0-6921 GCA_040081515.1 Chthoniobacteraceae bacterium | reverse complement strand
GTGTCGGAGTTGCGCGAGTTTGCGTTCATCGGGCGATCGAATGTGGGGAAGTCATCGCTCATCAACATGCTCGCGGGCGCGAAGGCGCTGGCGAAAGTCTCCGCGACCCCGGGGCACACGCAGCTCATCAATTTTTTCCCGGTGAACGGCGCATGGACGCTCGTGGATCTGCCGGGCTATGGCTACGCGAAGACGGCGGGAGGTGCGCGGGATCGTTTCGAGCAGATGATCGCGGGCTACCTGTGCGGGCGGGCGAATCTGGCGTGCGTCTTCGTCCTGATTGATTCGCGGCATCCGCCGCAGCGGATTGATCTCGAGTTTGTTCAGTGGCTGCTCTCCGAGTCGGTGCCGTTCGCGCTGGTCTTCAGCAAGGCTGACGCGGTGAAGGCGGGACTGCTGCAAAAGCACATCGAGCAGTTTCAGGCGAAGATCGCCTCGTGGTGCGGGGAGCTACCGAGGGTTTTCGCGACATCGGCGGAGACGCGCGCAGGGCGGCAGGAACTGCTCGCTTTCATCGGGGAGACGCTGAAGTCCGAGGCGGAGATACAGCGGACGCCGGAGGCATGACGATCGAGGATCTCGGTTGGACTGCGGCGTTTGAAGCGGAGTTCACCCCGGATCATCGGGAAGGCTGGAAGCCGGCACGGCTGATCCGCGACAACAAGATCACCTACGGTGCGCTGCTTGCCCATGGCGAGGAACTGGAAGTCACCATGAGCGGGAAGATCTACCACGACGCGGCAACGGATGCCGAACTGCCCGCGGTGGGCGATTGGGTGGCGCTGGAACCCGGCGGCGAGCTTGGCGAGACGATGATTCGCGCGCGACTGACGCGGCAGACGTGTCTGTCGCGCAAGATGTCGGGACGCAGCACGGAAGAGCAGGTCATCGCGGCGAACGTCAACGTGGTCGTCGTGGTCACGGATGCCGGGCCGGATTTCAGCCAGCGGCGGATGGAGCGCTACTTTGCAATCACCGGGAAGAGCCGGGCGAAGGCTGTCGTGCTCGTCAACAAGGCCGACCTTTTCCCCGATGCGAAGAACCAGGCGGCAGCGGATGCCATCCGCGCGCTGAACCCGGACGCTGATGTGCACATCACCAGCGCGGAAAAAGGGACGAGCCTGAAGATACTGCGGCAGTACCTGAAACGCGGGGTGTCGATGACGCTGGTCGGCTCGAGCGGCGTGGGAAAATCGTCGATCGTTAATCATCTGCTCGGCGACGACTACCAGTGGACCGACGAGGTCAACGAGACCACCGGCAAAGGCCGCCACAGCACGACGGCACGCGAGTTGTTCGTGCTGCCGGGTGGCGGCATCCTCATCGACAATCCGGGCATCCGCGAAATCCACATGTGGACGGACGAGACGACGCTGCGCGAGCGCTTCGCCGACATCGAGGAACTGGCCGGGCAATGTAAATTCCACGACTGCAAACATGGCACCGACGCGGGCTGTGCAATCCGCGCGGCGATGGCCGCGGGGAAGTTGAGCAAAGAGCGCTTCGAGGGATTTCAGAAGCTCGAGGAGGAACTCGAAAAGCTTCGCCTCAGTCGCAAGAAGCGGGAGATGACCGGCAATCGCCACATCCGCCGCCAGCAACAGAAGAAGCAGCGGAAGTATGCGGAGCGCCGCGAGCGCGACCACGACCACGAGCCGCCGCGACGGCGGGATTAGCGCGGTTCCGCTCAAGCTGTAGCCGCACTCGTGAGCGTGCGGGCACGCCGTCTCCCGGAAAAGTGCCCGCGTTCTCGCGAACGCGGCTACCGATGTGGAGCCGACAATCCTGTCGGCTGGCAGGATGGGCGCAGGTGGCGGGATCGCGCGGAGCAAACAGTGTTCGCAACCGCTCCTCCCATTCCGGACGAGACGTGCCGACAGATTGTCGGCACCACATTTTCCGCGCCGCACAAACCCCCACGCTTTCGTTGAAATTCCTTCTGTCAGCGCGGCTTCGTGCCGGGCGGCGTGCGGTGGGCTCCGAAATACTTCTCGCTGCGGTACCGGAGCCAGACGCGGAGGACTTGGGGGATTTTCTCCCGCTCGGCTTTGCCGAGACTTTCGTAGAGTGCGAGCGCCTTCTCGCGTTCACTGCGGCACGCGCGGTTGTTGTGCGCGTCCCATGCGCTGCGCGCGGCGCGGATACGGCGGCAGGTTTCCTTGATCAAGGCCTCGCCGGTGAGCGGCTCGGTGCGATTCGTTTTCGCGGGCATCGCCGGCTTCAGTGCGAGACCTTCCGATAAAGCTCCAGCCGGCATTCGAAGCCGCCGAGATCGACGGCCTGCCGGGAGACGAGTTTGAGGGAAGGCTGCGGGCTTTCCATGTGGAAGGGATTGGTAAAGACGAGCCGGCCGCCGGGCGCGAGCTCGGCGGCGGCGATGGCGAAGAGATCGTCGAAAAGCCCGCGAAGATTCCGGATCGGGACGCGACGGCCGAGCGGCGGATTCGTGATGATGAGCGTGAGGTTGCGGGGCGCGAGGTTTTCGGTCCCGGCATACTCGCGGAAGTCGCAGCAGGTGAAGTGCACCTCGACGGGTCCGAGATGGGCGGCGGCGAAGTTCCGCTTCGCGATCGCGATGGCCTCGGCACTTTGATCGGTGCCGAAAACTCTGCTCACACCGCCGAGCAACGTGCGCTCGATGAGTTCCAGACCCGAGCCGCAAAACGGATCCCACACACTTTCATCTTCCCGCCGGCCGGCGAGCCGGGCCATGCACGCGGCGAGCGGCGGATGCGAGGCAGCGGGGACATCGTCGAGGCGATACGCGTGGCGCGGGTCCGGCGAGAGACGCGGGCGCAATTCCACCGACTCGCCCTGCGCGGCCGGGTGGATGTCGATGGCCCAGGGCGCCTCCCGCGCGTCGTTGAGAATCTGCGGGCAGAGCGCGTAGGCGCGATTCGCGATGAGGCGCACGGCGCCGCGCTGGTGACCTTTGGCCACGAACTCGAGCCGGTAGCGGATGGCGCCCGAAGTGAGCGCGGCGAACAGCCGCTGTGACGACGGTGACGCGATCACCGTGGCGAATGCCTCGATGGTTGCGGGCTCGTCCGCTGCCTTCACGACGCCCAAGACAAAGCCGACCGTACCGAAGCAGCGGAGCGCGAAAATGTCGGCGAGCGTGAAGGGCGCCAGCGCACCAATCGCCACGAGCCCCGGCTGCACATCGAGCACGCGAAATTTTCCCTGCGCCTCCACCTCCTCGCGCACGAACCCCTCCAATCCCTCGCGCCCGCGCAGATGAATGCGCAGTCCGGCAACATCGGAGATCACGCCGTCCATGCGGATCGTACTGGGGCTCTGCCTGCGGGCGATCTTGGCCCGGACCTTCTGCTCGGTCTGCGTGGGCAATACGCCGGCCTTCGCGAAAACTTTCAGAGTGGCCTCGCCGCCGATCTTATCCAGCGTCCGTCCGAGGAATTTCGCCTCGCGCTCGCTGGTGCCGGTGCGCAGCAGCCCGAGGAGTTCCGCCTCCTCGCCTGCGCCGGCCCCAATCTTCGGCAACGCTGCCATGGCGTAACGACGGACCTTTTCCTCCGGGTCCCGCAGCAGCTTCCGCAGCCACTCCGCCACCTCCTCCCTCTGCCCCGCGGGTCCGGACTCGGAAAAAACCACGCCCACGGCACGGATGACGGACACTCTTTCAAACCGCTCCCTCGCCGAGGCACGATCGAAGCGCGGGACCTCACGGGTCCAGAGTTCCTCCCACGGCAGGGTGCGCAACTGTTTGTAGAGTTCCTTGCCGGTGTTGCCGCTCTTCATGCCTCAGTAGGGTCAGGAGTTCGCGTTTGCGCAATTGCAGAGAATCGAAACCGCGACGCGTCATGTCGCGGATGCTTCCGCCCCCTCTGTCATCGCTCGCGGAAGAATGCGCGCTCCCCTGTCCGGTGGAGGCCCCTGCGGTTTCGCAGGCACCCAGCCCGAGTCGCCCTAATTTTCACGGTGGATATGAGTCGCCTTGGGCGCCACAACATCGCCCCTCGCCTCCGCTCTCCCGATTATGAACCCCCTGAAAGCCGTTCTCCTCACGCTCGCATCCTCCTGCCTCGCCATCGCTCCTGCACACGCCGACTGGCCCACGTATCTCCATGACCACTCGCGGGTCGGCTACACAGCGGAGACGCTCGCCGCGCCGCTGGTGAAGCGATGGGAGTTTTCCTCGCCCGTGGCGCCGAAGCTCGCCTGGCCGGGTGAGGAGGGGCGTGATTTCGAGGGATATCACATGACGAATCGGGTGCGCTTCGATGAGGTCTTCCACACGGCGATCGTTGGCGACCGCGTGTATTTCGGTTCGTCGGTGGATGGGCGGGTCTACTGCCGGAATCTGCTGACGGGGCGCGAGGAGTGGACGTTTTTCACCGATGGCCCGATCCGCCTCGCGCCGATGTTCGCGGATGGCCGGCTCTTCGTCGGCTCGGATGACGGTCACGCGTACTGCCTCGACGCAGCGAACGGGAAGCTGATCTGGAATCTCCGCGCCGGGCCGAATGACGAACTCATCCTCGCGCGCGGACGCATGACTTCGCGCTGGCCCATCCGCACCGGCGTGCTGGTGGATGGCGGGTTCGCGTATTTCGGCGCCGGCGTCTTCCCACATGAAAACGTCTATCTTTACGCCGTGGAGGCCGCGACGGGCAAAGTCGTGTGGAAGAACGACGCCATCAGCCAGGCCGATGCGGGGCGGAATGAACTCTCGCCGCAGGGATATCTGCTCGCGACGAAGGACATTCTCTTTGTTCCCTCGGCACGCGCGCTGTCGGTGGCGTTTGACCGCGCGACCGGCGAGGAACTCAAGCGCAGCTCCGGTTCGTGGCGCGGCATCGGCGGAACGAAGGCGCTGCTGGCGGATGATCAGATTTACGCCGTGGGCGAGCACCAGATCCTCGCGACCGATCAGGCGAGCGGGAAGACGGGCTTTGGCTGGTTTCGCGGCACGCAGATGACGCTCTCGGGCGACATGGGATTTTTCGCCGACGGCAAGGAAATCGTCGCGGTGGACCGGCTCGCCTACGCCGAGGGATCGCGGCAGCGCTACAAGGCCGAGACTTCGCTCGCGAGCCTCAGCACCTATTTGAAAAAGCATCCCGCGCTCGCCGCGATGAAGAAGGTGACGGCGGCGGAGAAGGAACTGACTGCCGCGAAGAAGGAACTCGCGAAGGGCGGTGCCGCTGCGGAGACCGCGGTAGCCGCCGCCGAGAAAACGCTCGCCGATGCCGGGAAGGCATACGAGCCGTTGCGCCTCGAATATCAGGAGAAGAAGGAGCACCTCGCCGCGCAGCAGAAGGCGCTCGCTGCCATGGTGCCGGGCGGCGTGAAGTGGAAGGTCGCTTTGCCGCACGAGTCGGCGCTCATCATCGCGGGAAAAGCGCTGATCGCCGGTGGCCAGGGCGAGGTGGTCTGCTTCGACGCGGAATCGGGGAACCAAGTCGCGAAGCTCGCGGTCGAGGGCGATGCGCGCGGCCTCGCGGTTTCCGGGCGGCATCTCCTCGTGAGCACGACGGCGGGGAAAGTGTATGCGTTCGCTGATGCAAGCCGCACGTCGCTACCGGAACTGGCGGGTGCGACTCCGCCGACCGCGGACCCATTTCCGAAGGACGACCTCTCCACGCTCTACGCGGATGCGGCGGAGTCGATCCTCAAGCAGACCGGCATCAAGCGCGGTTATTGCCTCGTGACCGGCAGCGAGCACGGACGGCTCGCCTACGAGATCGCGAAGCGCAGCGACCTTATCGTCTACGGTGTGGAATCCGATGCGCGGAAAGTCGCCGCGGCGCGTGAGGCGCTCGTGAAAACGGGCCTCTACGGATCGCGTGTCATCTTCGATCATGTCGATCTTGGCGTGCTCCCGTACGGCAGTTACTTCGCGAACCTCATCGTGTCCGACACCGCGCTGCTCACCGGCGAAGTGCCTGGCGCGCCCGCGGAGGTCGCGCGCTGCCTGAAGCCGCTCGGCGGCATGATCTGCCTCGGCGCACGGGCATCGGCAAAGGCGAACGTCGCGTCGTGGCTCGCGGCGACGAAGCTCGGCGAGGAAAAGGCGAAGATCGAAAGTACGGACGGATGGTCACGGCTCGTGCGCGCGGCACTTCCGGGTGCGGGCGAATGGTCGCATCAGTATGGGAATGCCGCGAACACATCGAGCAACGACGACCAGCGCATCAAGGGCGGGCTCGGTGTGCTGTGGTATGGCGACCCCGGGCCGGGCAAGATGGTCAACCGTCACAACGGCGCAGTCGGCCCGCTTTCGGTGAATGGCCGCCTTTTCATCCAGGGCGAGGAATCCGTGATGGCGTTCGACGCCTACAACGGCACGCAGCTCTGGGAGGTGAAGAACCCCGGCGCGATGCGCACCGGCGTGTACAATGCGCGCGAGCCCGGCAACATGGCCGCGAGCGACGACGCGCTCTTCATGCTGCTCGAGGAGAAATGCATCCAGTTCGACGCAGCGACCGGGAAAATCATCCGCACACTCACGGTGCCGGGTGCCGAGGCGGACAAGGAATTGCAATGGGGCTACATCGCGCTCCAGGACGGGCTGCTCTACGGCACGGCGACGAAGCGCGTGGACAAGGCCGCCGAGGCCGCGCGCCGCGGGAACAACGTCGCCATCTCGACCGACAAGATTTTTGCCTTCGACACGACGACCGGCGCGCTGAAGTGGAGCCACCAGGGCAGTTACATCTCGCATGTCGCCATCGCGATCGGCGACGGGAACGTGTTCTTCATCGACAGCTCGCTCACGCCCGGGCAACGCGAGGAACTTCTGCGGCAGGACAAGAGCGAACTCGCGAAGCTCACCGGCAAGGCGCAGAAGATCGCCGAGGAACGCATCAAGAAAGCCGACCTGCGCATGGCCGTGGCACTCGACGCCGCGACCGGGCAGCAGCGCTGGGCGAAACCCGTGGACGTGACCGACTGCAGCGA
>JBEBGK010001078.1:0-1721 GCA_040081515.1 Chthoniobacteraceae bacterium | reverse complement strand
ATCGTGCCGGCTGTGGATCACGTAGGCTGCCATGGGCGCAGTACCTCGCAGGCGTACGTCGCCAATGGCGAGCAGGTGCATGCAACGGACCTGCGTTACGGCCGGGAGTGAATCCTCGCCTCGAGGGAAAGATTCTCCTCGATCACACTGAACAGCCGGTCGATGTTGGGATGCTTGCCGGGATTCTGCTCCGCGCCGTTGGTGTGTTCCGCAAACAGCGTCAACCCTTCCATTGCAGCGGAGGCGTTGATCGCGCGGTACTCCTGAATGAGGTAGTGGTATACCGCCAGCGATCCGGATTGTCCCGGCTTGTTTTCGATGGTGGCGACGACCTTGCCGGTTGCGTCGATCAGGTCCAGTTTTTCCAGATGCTCCACGGACGGCAGCTTTTTCAGGTTGTCTGCGAATGCCATCTGATCTCCTCGATATTCTTCTTCCTGGTCTTCTCGCGGTACGCAAAGCCGCTAGGCTTTTCCCCATTCGTCGTGCCGCTGCCTGCGCTCCGCCCGATAATTGGTCACTTCCAATCGCAAACCGTCCGGATCGTTGAAAAAGGTCGCGTGGTAGTCCGGTGCATATTCCGGGTAGAGCTTCGGATCCGATGCGTCGATACCCGCTGCCCGCAGCTTTCTGGCCGTTTCATCCACGTCCGCCGCATCTTCGACGCGAAGGCATAGATGATGCAACCCCGGCGCATACGGATCGTGCGGAGATCTGCTTTTGGCCGGGCGCAGGACGTAACCGAAGTGCCGGTTGAAATACTGGACGTGAGGGGCGCCATCGATCGCAAACGAGTTCTTCCTGAACCCCAGGATGGACATGAGCGGGTCGTAAAAGGCTTCGGCCCGGGCGAGATCGCTCACCGAGATGTAGATATGGTCTATTCCAATGACTTCGGGCATGGCGGTGCACTTTCCGGTCCGGCTTTCGGTACCATTATGCCCAAACACACAACCAGCCTGCCGGGAGGAGAATCCGTGACCCATTTCATTCAGCCGGGAGCCCTGGCATGAGTATCCTGCTCGGCTGCGTCGCCGACGATTTCACTGGCGCTACCGATCTGGCCAACACGCTCGTCAAGGCCGGAATGCGCACCGTCCAGCTGCTCGGCGTGCCGCGCAAGGGCCTGAAAGTACCCGAGGCCGATTGCATCATTGTCGCCCTCAAGTCGCGCAGCAATCCCGCCGCCGAGGCGATCACGATGTCGCTCGCCGCCCTGGACTGGTTGCGGCAGCAGGGTGCGAGGCAGCTCTACTTCAAGTATTGCTCGACTTTCGATTCCACCGACAACGGCAACATCGGCCCCGTGGCCGACGCCATGCTGAATGCGATCGGGGCCGACTTTACGGTGTTCAACCCGTCTTTCCCGACCAACAAGCGCACGGTCTACAAAGGCTATCTCTTCGTTGGTGACGAGTTGCTGTCCGAATCCGGCATGCGCCACCATCCGCTGACGCCGATGACCGATCCGTCGCTCGTGCGCGTGCTGCAGCGGCAGACCAGGCACAAGGTCGGACTGGTGCAGTACTCGACCGTCGTCAAAGGCGCGGCGGCAATCCGCAACGCGTTCGACGATCTGCGCAAGCAGGGCATGCGTCATGCCGTGCTCGATTCCATTACCGATGATCATCTGATGACGCTCGGCGAGGCCTGCGCGGACATGAAGCTGGTCACCGGCGGTTCCGGCATGGCGATGGGCCTGCCCGCCAATTTTATCCGCC
>JBEBGK010000168.1:0-6934 GCA_040081515.1 Chthoniobacteraceae bacterium | reverse complement strand
GCTTCGGGCATTTCGGGATTTTTTTCGGCGATGACCTTTGCAGCGCGATCCACGGCTTCGTCGAGGAGGTCGGCGAGTTTCACGGTGTCGCCGCTGCGGGTTTTGAAGGGCTTGCCGTCCTCGCCGAGGATGCTGCCGAACCAGACGTGGGCGAGCTTCACCTGGACCTTGGGTTGCCAGCGCCGCCAGATCGCGAAGAGCTGCCGGAAGTGGTGCTGCTGCCGGCCGTCGGTGACGTAGATGATTTCATCCGGCGAGATTTCGCGGCTGCGGTAGTCGAGCGTGGCGAGGTCGGTGGTGGTGTAGTTCGATGCACCGTCGGCTTTCTGCACGAGCGCGGGCGCGGGCTTCCAGCCGTTCTCGTCCTTGATCAGAAACGGATCCTCCTTTTCCGGCACAGAGCCGTCGCTGAAGACGCACAACGCGCCATCGCTCTCGCGGGCGATGCCTTTCGCAGCGAGGTCGGCGGCGACGTCCTTGAGCCACGGGTTGTAGAAAGATTCGCCGAGCGTGAGGTCGAATTTCACATCGAGACGTGAATAGATGGCGTCGAACTCAGCCTGCGACAGACGAATCATTTCACGCCATATCAGCAGGTTTTCCTCGTCGCCGTTTTGTAGCTTGACGAGTTCCTCACTCACTTGCTTTGCGAGATCTTTTTCAGCGTTGCTACGCCCGATAAACGGCTTCCCTGTGACAGGAATCGCGGCGGGGGCAGGGTTCGCATCCAAGACTTCTTGAAACGTCTTGTCCGAAACCTCTGCGTTGATGGTGCGGTAAATCTGTTCGAGTTCGGGGATAGACTGTGGTTGGCATCCAGTGTCGCGAACACACCGCTTCCATCCCACAAGCAACATCCCGAACTGCTTTCCCCAGTCGCCGATGTGGTTGTCGGTGATGACGGTGTGGCCGAGGAATCGTCCGATGCGCGCGAGGGCGTCGCCGAGAAACGTGCTGCGGATGTGGCCGACGTGCATCGGCTTTGCGACATTCGGCGAGGAGAAATCGATCACGATGCGCCGCTGCGGCACTGCGGGGATGCCGAGGCGTTCATCCGCGGCGAGCTTCGCGAAGTGCGCGACGATGGCGGCGGGTTTGAGTCGGAAATTGATAAACCCCGCACCGGCGATCTCGGGCTTCTCACAGAGGTCATCCACCTGGAGCCTCGCGATGATCTCCGTCGCAAGCTGCCGCGGATTCGCACGGCGCGGCTTGGCGAGCTGCATGGCGACGTTCGACTGGTAATCGCCAAAGCGCGCGTCCTGCGCGGACTGGACGGTGACCGGGACGCCGCCGCTGTCGCCGACGGCTGCGAGGAGGCGGGATTCGAGGATGGACTGGATGGTTTCCATGAAAAAGCGGGCAGGGATTTAGCAGCCGACGGTGCGGCGGGCACTGCCAAAGTGGGGGCGCGCGATGGAGCGCCATCCGTCCCCGGTGGCCAAGGCGAAGCCGCCGCAGGCCCACTTGTCCTCGTCGTTTGCAAGCGCACGAAAAGTGATGCTTCGCATGATGGTTTCGTGGCCGCCGGGACGGACGGCGCTCCGCGGCACGCCCGTCGCAGCTACCGCTTCTCCGGTCCGTTGCCTTGGAAGACTTGGAGGATGTCCTCCGCGGTCGCGGCGGCCGCGAGTCGCTCCCTGGTGGGGCGGTCGTTGAGGAATTTTGCGATGGCCGCGAGCGTGCGGAGATGCGTCTGGAACTGGTCCTTCGGCACGACAAAAAGGACGACGAATCTGACCAGTGAATTGTCGAGCGCCTCGAACTCGATCCCCTTGCTCGACCGCCCGAAGGCCGCGACGACTTTTTGCACGCGATCACTGGACGCGTGCGGGATAGCGATGCCGAAGCCGATTCCGGTGCTCATCGTCTCCTCGCGCGCGCGGAGTGCGGAGAGGACCGTTTCGCGGTCGGCCGCGGCGATTTGTCCGTGCTGCACCAGAAGGCCGACGAGTTCCGCGATGGCCGCGTAGCGTTCGGTGGCCTGCATCTCCGGGAGGATCGTGTCAGCCGAGAGGAGATTGCCTAGGGTCATTCGTAGCGTGATGCCGGTATGCTCAAGAGGCTCCAGACTAAATCGCGCCTCCATGGTGGCAAGCGCGATCTCCGCGTGTTCAGGCTTCCGTATCCGAGGCACTTTGCGGCAATGCAGGGAGGTGCTTCCAGAACTGAAAGGGCAGATCCCCGGACCGCGCTCGCGCGAACTCGCCGCGCAACTGCGCCGCTTCGAATCGCGGAATGTCACTTTCATCGCGGAGGACTGGCCGATTTTCTGGGAACGCGTAGAAGGCACGAATGTGTGGGACGCGGACGGAAATCGCTTCCTCGACCTGACCTCCGCGTTCGGAGTCGCGGGGCTCGGGCATACGCGTGGGGAAATCCGCGACGCGGTGAATGCCCAGGCCTCGCAGTTGATGCACGCGATGGGCGATGTGCATCCGACCGCGTTGAAGGCGGAACTTTGCGCGCAGTTGAGCGCGATGACCTTCGAGCGCTGGGGCGCCGGGACCGGCAAGGTGATCCTCGGCAATTCCGGGTTCGAGGCCGTGGAAGCGGCGCTGAAGACCTCGCTGCTCCACTCGGGGAAGCCGGGTGTGATTGCCTTTCGCGGCGGATATCACGGGCTCGGGTTCGGCGCGCTTGCGACCGGCGGCATCCCGTTTTTCCGCGAGCCGTTCCGCGCGCAACTGAAGGACATCGCGACCATCCTCCCGTATCCCGGCTGCTACCGCTGCCCGTTCGGGGCGACCGAGGGCTACCGACTGGAGGGACGCGATTTTCCAAATTGCTCGACCGCTTGCATCGAAAAGCTGCACGGGGAGATCGACAAGGCGCTCCGCCAGCGTCCGATCGGCGCGATCCTCGTGGAGCCCATCCAGGGCCGCGGTGGTTGCGTCGTCCCGCCGCGCGATTTCCTGAGGCTGCTCCGGCAGGTGTGCGATGAGCGAAAAATCCTGCTCGTCGCGGACGAAATCCTCACGGGCTTCAATCGCACCGGCACGATGTTCGCGTGCGACCATTCCGGCGTCGTGCCGGACATCATCTGCCTCGGCAAGGCGCTGACCGGCGGTTTCCCGCTCAGCGCCTGTGTCGGGCGCGCCGACATCATGGACGCATGGCCGGTCTCCTCGGGCGAGGCACTGCACACGAGCACCTTCCTCGGGAACCCGCTCGGCTGCGCAATGGCGCTCGCATCTTTGAAGATCCACGCCGGTCCCGATATTGCGAAGCAGGTGCGCGAGAGGGGAGCGAAATTCAAGTCTGCCCTGCAGGCGATCTCCTCGCCGAACATCGGTCACGTCCGCGGCGCAGGGCTGATGCTCGGGGTGGAACTCATCGAACCCGGAACGCGCGCGGGCCCGGTCGAACTGAAGCCACAGGCCGCCAAGCCGGGCATCTTCGAGGAAGGCGCGCTCGTTCCGCTCGACTTCGGCCCGCGGCCCGCGACGGAACTCGCCATCTCGCTCGTGAAGCGCGCCCTGCGCGACGGCATCATCCTGCTCGCGGACTCACCGACCGCCAACGTGCTCAGCTTCACCCCGCCCTTTTCGATCTCCGACGAGGAGATCGCCTTTGCCGTGGAATGGCTCCGCCGGGCCTTGCCCTAGCCATTCAGCATCACAAGCAGCCGGCCACCGGGGCAGGCCCGCGCGGGATCACGACAGCTTGATGTCCTTGCCGGGTTCCATCTCGAAGTCCGCGAGGAACTGCTCGGCGACGTTCGGCGAGATCACATCGGCGAGATACTTGATGTACACGGAGTCCTGCTGGACGAGCCTGAGGCGGTCGAGGTTGTCCACTTCGATCGCGACGAAGAATCCCCACGACGAATTCCTGTCCACGTTCTTTCCGCATCGCACGCCCGCCACCTCCGGGATCTTCACGAGGCTCACGCGCGCGGCGATCATCATCTGATCGAGCTTGGCGTCGTCCACATGAGGGAGGACCTGGAAAAGGGTGACGTGATGAATCATTGGATCAGTAGGCGGACCGGCGGGTTACCCGCGGGGCCGCCTGGCCGCAAGCTTGGGGTTCGGATTTCGACCTCAGCCCTTTTTCCAGTCGAGGACGCCTTTTCGGATCGCGTAAACGTAGCCCACGGTCACGAGCGCCAGGAAGCCGGCCATGCTCCAAAAAATGGTGCTGCCATGCGACTTGAGCATCGCCGTGAAATTCACCGCCCACGGGTAAAGGAACACCACCTCGATATCGAAAAGGATGAAGAGCATCGCCACGAGGTAGAACTTCACCGAGAAGCGCGGCTGCCCCTCTCCCTGCGGCACCATGCCGCACTCGTAGGCCATGTCCTTTGCCGGGGTGCGTTTTGCGCTCTTTCCGAGGATGACGCTGATGAGCAACGTCGAGATGCCGAAGCCGAGCACGATCCCGACCTGGAGAAGAATGGGCAGATATTCCTGCATGTGGAGGTGCTAGATGGCCGGGGTGACGTTCGTCTCGAGCGTGGCGAGCTGTTTGGGCAGGCCTTTGTAGCTCTTCTTGCCATCCTTGCCGAGGGTCATCTTGACCATCCCGCGACCCACGAGGTTCTGGAGTTTCTCGTATGCGCGAAGGCGGAGCATTTCCTCGCCGCCGCTGGCAGCGTTCCGGGCCTTGAGGTTCTCATAAACAACTTCGAAAAGGTCCTTGAACTCATAGGTTGCCTTCCTGGACAACACAGCCGCGAGTTCTTCAGTCACCAAATCGGGGAGCCGACGGCTGAATGCGGTTTTCTTTGTGATGGACATAGGGCCGGGACGCTAGCACAGCGCTTCCGCTGTTTGAAGGGAATTCTCTCCAGCGGCACTGCGCTATGCAGTTGGTTCGCATCGAGGCAGTTGCAGTGCTCGCGCCCTCCCTCGTTTTCACTTCGCAGGCGGCGTCGCGGGAGCGGGCGTCACCGGCGGTGTCGCCATCGGCGCGACCCTCTTGACCGAGAACAAGGCCGCGCCAACCAGCGGAATGTAGGACTGAACGAGGCTCACCGAACCAGAGCAATCCATCTGCGTCCCGCCCTCGGCGAGGCTGTAGCTGACCATCATCGGCGCCAGATGACGGCTGATGGTTTCCGCCTTCGGAAGCTTGGCCGGATCGAAGAACTTTGCCGCATCGGGCTGACCCATCAGGCCGAATGCAGCCATGGGCTTCAGCTTCTCATACAGCCGCTCGAATAGCGTCTTCATGTCCACGTAGAGGACCGAGACATCCGGTGCCGCGATCGTCTTCACGGCAGACTGGAAATCTGCGCGGGCGAGGACATCGCCCGGGCCGCTCTTCGCCCGTTTGAGTGCGCCTTTCACCGTGTCGAGATTCAGCGCGAACATCAGATGCCTGTCATTGAGCGCGATCGTCGGCTGCAGCGCGGGAATCATGCCGCCAGCCGTCCAGATGGTGGTTCCATCCTCCTCGCTCTTCGAGGTCTTCCCTTCTTCCATCTGGGCGACGAGCAATTCCGCGACAAGCCGGGCTTTCTCCCGGTCCCGGATCTCGACCGCCGCAAACAGGGTCGGTATCGCGAGCGCCCCGTCGTCCCAGTCGGACCGCACCGCAATCTCCGGCCCGAAAATCTGGATCAAGTCCGTGCTCTTGAGGCCTTTCGTCGCGAGCGCCTTCGACATCCCCACCTCCTGCTTGTCGATGGCGGTGATCACCTCCTTGAACACCTCCGAATACGGACCCAGATGTCCGCCCGCGTAGAAATAAGTCGCGGGTGCCGTGAAGGCAGCGGAACGGTTCGCGAACGCCTCGGCTTTCGCCAGCTTCTCTCCCTTCATGTACAAATGGTCGCGCATCAGCAGCCCGTCCATCCTCGCCGAGTAGAGGAGCGCCTCGATCTGAGTCGGATTGCTCGGAAACACCGGACCGGGGCCTTTTCCGACCTCATCCTCGAGCATCTTCGTGACGACGCCCCAACGCACAAACACGGACATATCCGGCTCCGGCTTTCCGTGCTTGATCGTGTCCTTCCACAGCGGATCGCCCGCCAGCGATGCCGGCGCATCCGCCTTCTTGATGTATCTGCTCAGGGTCTTGAGCAGCAGCTCGTTGTCCGTCGAGAAAAAGAACCAGTTGTCCCGGTAGGCCATCGACAGGGTCATGTCCTTGTCCTTCAGCGTCTCGATCTCGGTGCCCTCGTAATTGGTCAGGTCGCCCGCCTTCGCCGCGGGATACGCGTCGAGAATCCTCTTTCGAAAACTCGACACCACCGCCTGCACATCGCTCTTTTTCCCCCGATAGGAGAAACCCCCGACGGCTTTTGGAAACGGCCCGTCGAACGAATTGAAAGCCAGGAAGAAGCCCTCAGGGTCGGCGCGCTGAAGCTGATCGAAGACCCCATTGACCTCCCGCCACTCCGCGTTCTGCGCCGCGAAATCGTCCCACTTCGCCGTGAACTCCCTCCACTCCGGCTCGTCGGCGATCTTGCGAATGGCGGTCTCCTTCCATCGCGCCTTGGAGCGCGGGACGTCCGGGAAATCGATCAGAACGATCGTGTCCGCCGGCGCCAGTTCCGCGGCACGACCCGGCTGGCCGTCGCGAGTCCCGGCTTTCTTCAGGAAGAACCAGGCCGCCGCTGCGACCAGCACGGCGACGACGATCAGGGGCAGGGCCTTTTTCATGCACCGCGTTGAACACCCCGGCAACCGCCCCACCAAGGAAAAACTACGGCTCCTCGAACTTTCCGATCGCCCTCAACCCGCGCGCGCCCAGTTCGAAGACCTCGAGGCTCACCTTCGGCGCCCCGCTGCGCCACGCCTCCAGGATCAAAGGCGCGTACTCCGCGTAGTTCACGGCAACCCCGGGGAAAACGAAGATCGTCTGCCGGTTGGGAATCACCACGATCATCTTCGGGCCGAACACGTCCTCGAACTGCTTGCAGAACTCCGGCGCGAAGACCGTCGCGGCGACCGGCAGCTTCTCCGAATGCAGGATCGCGTAC
>JBEBGK010001077.1:0-1725 GCA_040081515.1 Chthoniobacteraceae bacterium | reverse complement strand
CATGTCGTCGTGAAATGCCAGCCACAACGAGGAACAGGCCCCCGCGGAGCCGCCGCTCGCGCCGATGCGCGCCTTGTCGATGTTCCACTCCGCCGCCTTGCTCCGCACAAACTGCAGCGCGCGAGCCGCATCTTCCAGCGGTGCCTTCACCGGCGGCTTCACACCCGCAAGCTGCGCCTGCCAGGAATAGCGGTAGTTGATTGAGACGACCGAGATCCCCGCCGCGAGATACGGCTTCACCGATGCCCCGGTGCGTCCCGCCTTGTCGCCTCCCACCCATCCGCCGCCGTGGATGAAAAAGAGCAGCGGCGTCGACTTGGCGGATTCAGCCTTGTAAAAATCAAGCACCTGCCGCTCGTGATCGCCGTAGCGCACATTCGCAAGGGTCGGCTGTGGCAGGGAAGGAGCGGGTGCGCTCTTGGGCGGCGGCGGGGTGTCCGCGGCGGTAAGCGGGAGCAGCAGGGCGACGAGCGTGAGGAAGGTGGGCGTGTTCTTCATGGGATTCGTTTCGGGCGAGGGAAGGGGACTCTCGGTGCTGATGACTCATGCCACCGGCTCTGCCGGCGTGGAAAGATCGAAAAGGCGCGCCGCCGCGGGTCGCACCCGGAGCCATGGCCCGTGCCGAGGTGCGCTGTTGTCAAAGCAACCGCATCGTGACACCGTGCCCCTCATGAACCCCGGCACCCCACCGTCTCATGCCTTGTGCGGACTGCGGATGTCCCGGCGCACAGCGATCCAGGCGGGTGCGATCGGGCTGCTCGGGCTGGGGATGAACCACATCACCGGGCTCCGGGCTCTCGCCGGAACCAAGGCCCCGCAAGCCGCGCGTGCGAAGTCGGTGATCTATATCTTCCTCTCCGGGGGACTCGCCCAGCACGAGAGCTTCGACATGAAGCCGGATGCGCCGCTCGAGGTGCGCGGCGAATTCAATCCGATCCGCACGAGCGTGCCGGGGATCCAGATTTGCGAGCATCTGCCGGAACTGGCGAAGCGCGCGCACAAATTCGCGCTCGTGCGCTCGCTCACGCATCCGTCGAACGACCACTCGGCGGCGCATCACATCATGCTCACGGGGCACAGCGATCTGCCCGTGGGCTTCGACCCGAGCAAGCCGAAGGCGACGGATTACCCGAGCATCGCCGCCGTCGCGGGCCGGGTGCTGCCGCAGCGGAACAATCTCCCGCCCGCCGTGGTGCTGCCGGAAAAGCTGCGGCATCGCGAGGGCCGGATGCTTGCCGGGCAGTTCGCCGGGCAGATGGGCAAGCAGCACGACCCGTGGTTCCTCGAGATGTCGCCGTATCACCCGGCGCACTACGGCGCGTATCCGGAGTATCTCTTTCACCATGAAAAGGGGAGCGCCACGGATGCGGGCCTGCTTTACGAGGCGCCTCACCTCTCGCTGCCGCAGGGGCTGAGCACGGCGCGAGTGCTGGACCGCGTGGCGCTGCGCGGAGAACTCGAGCGGCAGTCGCAATGGATCGAAGGCGCGGTGGACGATCCCGGCCTCGACAAGTATCGGGATGCTGCGCTGTCGCTGATCACAAATGGAAAAGTTCACGACGCCTTCGACGTCAGCCGCGCGGATCCGAAGTGGCTCGATCGATACGGCCGCAACAGCTTCGGCTGGTCGCTGCTCATGGCGCGGCAGCTCCTGGAGGTCGGTGTGCGGCTCGTACAGGTGAACCTCGGCAACAACGAGACGTGGGACACGCACCAGGCTGCGTT
>JBEBGK010001076.1:0-1726 GCA_040081515.1 Chthoniobacteraceae bacterium | reverse complement strand
GAGAGGATTTGGCGGGAGCGGGGCTTTGACAAGCCTCCTCGCTGTGTGCCCAGCGGTTAGAATTCCGCATTGGCGATCGAGAATGCGCATCTTTTCCAAACCGTCAGCGCGCGACAGGATGCCTGCGTCACGACCGCCGGGATCTTCAAGCAAGGCCACATCATCCTGCTGGTGCCGGTGCGCCAGCCATTGCATCGATCGCTGGTCTTTCTTGATAAGCGCATGAAAACCGGCGGCCTCTGAACGCCGTTACGATTTTCCCCGCCGTTGCGGCTTTGCGGCGAGGACGGCCTCGATTTTTCCGAGCGGGACGCAGTTCACGATGTCGTGGCGCGTGAGCCAGCCCTTGCGCGCGGTATCGACTCCGAATCTCAGGAACTGAAGTTGCGTGGTGTGGTGCGCGTCAGGGTTGATCGCGCACTTCACGCCTCTCTCCTTCGCGAGCGGCCACCAGCGCCAGTCCATGTCGAGGCGGCGTGGATTGGCGTTCAGTTCGATGATGGTGCCGGTCGCGACGGCAGCGTCGATGACTGCAGCGTGATCCACCGCGTACCCTTCACGCATGAGGAGCAGCCGCCCAGTGAGATGGCCGAGCATCGTGACGTAGCGGTTGCTGATCGCCTTGATGATCCGATCCGTCATGTCCGCCTCCGACATTGCGAAGGCATTGTGAACGCTCACCACCACGTAGTCGAGTTGCGCAAGCACCTCGTCATCGAAGTCGAGCGTGCCGTCCTTGTGGATGTCCACTTCGCAGCCTGCAAAGAGCCTGAAGTCCGGCCCGAGTTCCTTGTTCAGTTCGCGAATCTCCTTCACCTGCGCGAGCAGCGCCTTTTCGTCGAGCCCGTGCGCCTGGAACGATGCCTTCGAGTGGTCCGCGATCCCGAGGTACTGCAGCCCGAGTTCGATCGCAGCGTCGGCCATCTCGCGCAGCGTGCTGCGTCCGTCGCTCGCGGTGGTGTGGTTGTGGAAGGTGCCGCGCAGGTTCTCGAGCTCGATGAGCTTCGGCAGGGTGTGTTCCTCCGCGGCCTTGAATTCGCCCATGCATTCGCGCAGTTCCGGCTCGATGTAGTCGAGGCCCAGAGCGCGGTAGAGGTCCGCTTCCTCGCGAATTTCCGGGATGGGTTCCGGCCTGGTCTTCGGCGTTTCGTCCGGCCCGAGCCGGTATTCGTTCAGGGTCCAGCCGCGGGCGAGCGCACGCTGGCGCATCACGATGTTGTGCTCCTTCGAGCCGGTGAAGTAGTTCATCGCGAAGGGAAACTCCGAGTCCTTCACCACGCGCAGGTCGGCCTGGATCCCGCTCTTCCAGCGCACGGAGGATTTCGTGTCCCCATGCGCGATGACGCTCTCGACGAATTCGTGACCGACAAAATCCTCGCTCACGATCTTCGGCTCGCGCGTGGAGACGAGGAAGTCGAGATCGCCGCACGTCTCGCGCCGCCGCCGGTAGCTGCCGCAGGCGGCCACACGCAGCACCTCGGGATGCGAACGGAGATCGTCGAGCATCCGCTCCGCATCCGCCGCGATGTCGCCGATGCGAAAACGCCCGGCGTGCCTCTTGTGATCCTCGATGCCCTTCAGGATGTTTGCGGCGGTCTTTTCGCCGAATCCCTTCAGCCCCGCCACGCGCCCGTCGCGGCAGCCTTTCTCCAGCCCGGCCATTGTGGTGATCGAGAGTTCCTTCCACACGGCATGGACTTTTTTCGGCCCCATCCCCTGGATGTCG
>JBEBGK010001075.1:0-1727 GCA_040081515.1 Chthoniobacteraceae bacterium | reverse complement strand
CCGGTGGCACGTCGACTCCCGCATGGGTCTTCATTTTCGTCAAATTGACGTCAAGAATCTTCTCCGAGATCCGCTTTCCTACACCGCGTGCGTTAAATGCTAGGAAAACGCCATCGTTGGTAATCCCATAATCGCCGAAGCGTTTGGCTTCCTCGAGGTCGCTCTGCCCGAGCTCCCTGCCCTCGCCTCCCTGTAGCCAGATCACGGCGTCGCTTTGGGAGATGCAATGATGCACGATTTCGTTGTCCCAGCGGCTGGCGTGTAGGCCGGGACAATCTACCAGTACCGCACGGAGTTGCCGAAGGTCCTTTGAGTTGAGGAAGAATTGCACCGTTCTGGCAAAGAGGAACTGTGCATCCTCCCATCGGACCGAGCGATGATCCTGCATCTTGCTCCAGTCTTCAGGAAAGCGGACAACCCGAGACGCCTCCTCAACAGTCATGGACGCGCTGTGTGACGGATGTTTGGCTGTCCGTTCGATGAACGCAGTGTAGAAGTGCAAGATTAGGCCGCCGATCTTGAGCAATTCCACTACATCTCCATGGCGAAGACAATGGTCTGCGCCGGACTGCGCGCTCGAATCTTCAAGGAGGTGTTGTCTTGCGTCGCGAATCGCAGTGGCCAGTAACTCCCGGTCGCCCCCTCGACTAAGATCGAGCTTCTCGACAGCCTCGGCTTCAGAGCAATTCTCGAACCGTGGTTTCTCGATATCCCGGAGTTCGGGCATTACGGCGTCGATGAAGCCGCTCAGAAGTTCTCTGTCGGTTTTCCAAATCACATTGGCATATTCCTCCTGGTCGTACGTAGTGACATGCGCCTCAGCGGGCACTGCACTGGTTCGAATACCGATGCCTGTTGGGCTCAGTTCCCGACCCCCGCAAGCCACATTAAAGATCGTCGATTTCCCGCTCTGGAACGATCCGAGCAGCGTAATCCGGTAATGATTCGCCAAAATGCTGTCACGGGTTTGTTGAAGCTCCTCCTTGGTTTTCTCGTCAAGCCCTTCGAGATCGATGGCCTGCTTCGCAAGGTCTGCCAGCGCGTTGCATTTGTTCGTATAGTCTTGAATGTCCATGTTGGGAAAGTTGGTTTGGTGTTTCGGATCTATAACTATCGACAAAACGCCTGCGACTGAGAGTGAAGACGCTCAAGCTCTTCCTTGTGACTCGCGAGTTCGGCACCAGTCCATGGTACTTGACGGGTCTCGATTTTCCGAAGTGCATCCCGGATAGGTTTCAGTTCGGCTTCGACAAGATTGACGATTCCATTTTTCACGGCTGCTTCGGTCTTCTGCTCGATGTCGGTCAATTTGGCATCAAGTTCCACGGCAGACGCTGCAACCTGTTTGTCGAGCGCCTTTTCAATCCAGCTCTGTCCCAGCGTCTTTACGAGGCCGGTAGGTAAAATCTTCCGGATTTCAGGGAACCGGTCGGCGAAGAGCCGGAGAATAATGTCGAAAACCATTGGAAGTGGCGATGCAAGGATGACGAGAATATAGTCAAGCACCGTTACGAGTGGTGCAGGAATTGGTGGCAGTCCTAACCCTGCCCCGATGGATGGGATCAGTTTGTCAGCGTCAACGCTTGAGAGTACGTTCCGCGCCTCCCGATTGAAATGTTGCTCAGCGGTCTGCAATTCTCGGCGCAGAGTCTGAACTGCGTCTAGGCAACGCGACTCGATTGCCGGGCGAAGTTTCCTCTGCACGCCATCCAATTCCTTTTGAAGGC
>JBEBGK010000167.1:0-6955 GCA_040081515.1 Chthoniobacteraceae bacterium | reverse complement strand
CTTCACGGGGACGCGCTTCGTTCACCGTGAGGGCGCGACCGTGGAGATCCTTGCCGTTGAAGAGCTCGATGGCCTTCTTGGCTTCGTCTGCGGTGCCCATGGTGACGAAGGCAAATCCGCGGGATTTGCCGGTCATGCGATCCTGCATCAGAGCGGCTTCCGTGACGGTGCCGGCCTGTGCGAACAGATCCTGGAGTTCGATTTCGAGAGTCTCGAAAGAGAGATTCCCGACGTATAGTTTGCTATTTGACATGTGTGTTTGTTTTGCAACTTGCGGAGTCTTCTGCGGCTGTTTCCGATGATCGGATTTCAAACTGCCACTGGAAGTTCGCGGCTTTCACCGCTCTGCAAACACAACTAGCAATCTACCAACGCCCAAAGGGGCTCTGAACTTGCGATCGCCAGCAGACCACGTCCGGCCGGGAACGCAAGCACCATCTCGGTTTATTTCCGCTACCGGAACAGCCTCCGGAAAAGCCGCCTGTGATCGGCCACGCGTTTCTCGAGGCGCGCCCGCAGGTCCGCGAGAGGATCCTTCCCGCCTGACTTCGCAGTCTCCACGCAGAGGCGCGCCATGCCCACGGCATCACCCACGCTCACAAACTCGGAGGCGATGCGTCCGCGGGGGCCGCAGTTGTGGTAGTTCCCAAGTGCCACGCAGAGCGCCGCCGTCCGGTATCCGTAAAGCGCATACGCCGTCGCCTCGCAGGTCCCGCCCTGCATGAGCGCGCGCTGATGCGATAGCCCGGAGGCCTTCGCGACATCCTGGAGGAGCGCCGTCGCGCTGGAATCGAACACGCTCGTGCGATCGCCGACGCGGATGATCGGCCCGGCGCCGAATTTCACAGGCCCACCCTTCACGCTGCTGGTCTCCAGCGAGACCACGGTGACGGATTTCGGAACGCGGCCGCTCTTCGCAAGCTCGATCGCCCCCACGAAGCCGACCTCCTCCGCCCGCGTGAACAATCCCCATGCGGCGCATTTGGCGCCGGTCTGCTCCAGATCGAGCAGCATCGCGACGATGCACGCGCAGCCGATCAGATCGTCGCAGGCCCGCGAATGAATGCGCCCCCCGCGAACTTCGCACGCCGGGAGATCCCACATGCGAAAGCCGCCGGATTTCCGCGTGGGCGGCTTCCTTTTGAGGTAGGCCTCGGGCACGCCGCCCAGAAATTCGCGTCCCACGTAGCCCGGATGATCCATGTGCGCGGCGAAGGCAAACCGCGGCTTCGCCCGTCCGCGCCGGTACAACGCCAGCAGGTTCCCGAAGCGGTCCTCATCCAGCGTCACGTGCGGGCAATCCGACAGCAACGCCCGGATCTCGGCCCGCACGGCGTCCTCGTGAAACGGCGCGGTCGGCTGCGCGAGGATGCGGCGGGCGATGTCGAGGTAGGCGGCGGATTGCATAGTTCTCAGTTCTCAGTTTCCGCAAATCAGTATTCAGTCGCTCCGATCCACGCCAGACCGCATTCGAAACCGCACGCCGAACACTCCATGTCGCCCTGGAAAAGACTCCGCTTCCGCCTCGAGGCCGCCGGCTGCCGGCTGCTCGCGTGGTGGATCCCGCGCCTCTCCCGAGACCGCTGTGTGCGGCTCGCGAATGCGCTCGGCGAGATCGGCTTCCGCCTCGACCGCCGTGGCCGGACGGTCGCGCTGGCCAACGTGGAATGCGCCCTCGGCCCCGACGTGTCGCCGGCGCAGCGCGACGAGATCGTCCGCGCGAGCTATCGCAATTTCGTCCGCACCATGCTCGACCTTTTCTGGGCGCCCGCGCTCGCGCGCCCGGAAAACCGCCACTGGCTGCGCACGACTGGCTGGGAACATCTCCGCGACCGGCTGGATCGGGAGGAGCGCGGCGCGGTGCTCCTCACGCTGCACTATGGCCATTGGGAATGGGCGTCGCTCGCGGCGCCTTGGGATCGCATGCCTTCCCTCGCAGTCGCCGAGCAGCTCAAGAACCCGGGTGTCGAATCCGTCTTCAAGAGCCTGCGCGAAGTCAGCGGACAGACGATCATCCCGCAAGAACGGTCCATGCTCCGGATGCTGCGCGAGGTGAAGCGCGGGGGCACGGTCGCCTTCCTCGCCGATCTGACGGTGGCGCCGGACCAGGCCAGCGCCGTCATCCGCACCTTTGGCCTGGAGATGTGTGTGAGCGTGCTGCACGGCATCTTCGCGCTGCGCGGCAATGCGCTCGTGGTGCCTGCGGTGTGCATCCCGCAGCCGGATGGCAGCGCGCTGTTGCAGGCATTCGAGCCGCTTGAGATTCCCGCCGACGCGACCCTCACGACCATCGCTCAACTTTGCTGGGACAGCTACGAGCCACTCATCCGCGCAAATCCCGGCCTGTGGCTGTGGTCGTACAAGCATTTCCGCTACCGGCCGGCCGGTTCGCAGACCGCGTACCCTTTCTACGCCAACGAATGGCATGCCTTCGATGAACTGCGCCGGGCGCGCGACGGGACCAGCAACGGCAATTGACAAGCACAGCCCTCCGGATTCTCCTCCCACCCATGAAACACATCTTCAATGCATTCCTGGCCCTCGCCGGGCTGGCAATTCTCTCCGGCTGCACCGGCACCGGCGGATCCTATTCGGTAAAGGCCTACGCCCCGCAGAACCTGGCCAATGTGCGCGTGAAAGTCTCCACTTCCACACAGCACATCTATGTGACGGAAGGTGACCGTGTTCTGATGGCCGTCCAAGGCTGCGTCGGCGCAAACGGGGCCACGGGATCGGGCAACTATCGGATCATCGAGAAGATCAAGAACAAGCGCCGGGTGAGCGAGCCGGACGCTGGGTACCCCATGGCCTATTGGTGCGCGTGGAAGCCCGCCTACGGCTTCCACGAAGGCTTCGTCCACCCGCGGCCGCGCACCCACGGCTGCATCCGGATGCATCGCGAAGCCGCCGCACGGTTCTTCGCCCTCGTCCGCGTCGGCACGCCGGTCAGCATTGCCTCCTCCCAGCCCGAGGATGCGACGCATGGGCGCACCGTCCGCAAGCTGGACCAGTCGCGCGATCCCGATCCGCCCCGCTCATTCCTGCTCTCGGACAACTGGTTCCGCGATCCGAAGGGGCCGCTTTTGATCAGCCAGTAGCCGCCGCCTTGACCCTGTTTCAAAGGCGTCCGCGACCCGTGTTGCGGACGCCTTTCTTTTTTCCGCCCGACCGCTAAGCTCTTTACCCAATGTCCACGAACACGACAACGCCGCCCAAACGCGTCAACCTGCGGACGCCAGACGTCATGGCCGCCGTGCAATCCCAGGTGGAGTCGCACTACCGGAGCCAGGTCGTCGAGCACATCCGCAACAGCGGCGGCACGCTCAGCGTGGATGGCGTGACGGTGCACCTCGCGAAGCAGTTCGGCTTCTGCTACGGCGTCGAGCGCGCGATCGATCTCGCCTACGCCGCGCGGAAGGTTTTCAACGACCGGCGCGTATTCATCCTCGGCGAGATCATCCACAATCCCGAGGTGAACCGGCAGATTCAGGACATGGGCGTCATCAATCTCCTCGAGGGCGGGCGCGAGGCGGACGTGAGCGGGCTCGGCACGGAAGACGTGGTGATCGTTCCCGCATTCGGCGCCGATGTGACGACGCTCGCGCGGCTCAAGGAACGCGGCGTCCAGCTCGTGGACACGACCTGCGGGGACGTGATGAGCGTCTGGAAACGCGTGAAACAAAACGCGGCCGAGGACATGACGAGCATCATCCACGGCAAGGCTTCGCACGAGGAAACCCGGGCCACCGCCAGCCGCGCCGTGCATGAGAGCAAGGGGCACTATCTCGTCGTCCTCACCCTCGAGGACACCGACTACGTCTGCGACTACATCCGCCGCGGCGGCGACCGCGAGGCTTTCCTCGAGCGGTTCAAGGGCGCCTACAGCCCCGATTTTGATCCGGACAAACATCTGCGCCGTGTCGGCGTCGCAAACCAGACCACGATGATGCGCGGCGAGACCGAAGAGGTGCAGCGGCGCGTTCTGGCCGCCATCCACGACCGCGACGGCGAGTCCGGCGCAAAGCAGAACTACCGCTTCTTCGACACGATCTGCGGCGCCACGCAGGAACGGCAGGACGCGCTCAAGGAGATGCTCCAGAAGAAGATGGATCTGCTCCTCGTCATCGGCGGCTACAACAGCTCGAACACGTCGCACCTCGCGGAGATGGGCGAGGTCATCCTGCCCACCTATTTCATCCGCAACGCGGGGAAGCTCGAGTCGCGGGATCGCGTCGTCCACTTCGACCAGCACGAGCACCGGGAAATCGTCACGGAGAACTGGCTGCCCGCACCGCCTGCGACCATCGGCATCACCGCCGGCGCAAGCTGCCCGAACAATCTGATCGAGGATACCATCCTCCGGATCTTCGATCTTTACGGAATCCCCCGCGAGCGGGTGCTGCCGTAACGACGGGTCCCGGGCGGCGTCACGGCTTGCTGCGCAATGCAGCCTCCGCGGCACTGCGGTCCATCGCGAGCTTCACGCAGACGCCGGCGAGCAGGGCGATGATCATCAGGAGCACGATCACGACTGTGTTCATCTTCCCGGCGGGTCGCGCAGAAGCCGGCTCCGTTCCCGCCCGCACCGGGGTCGAGCCGATTTGATATCCCTGCACCGCGGACTGAAGCTCCTTCACCGTCTGGAACCGATCCTCCTGTAGCAATGCCATCGCCTTGCGCGTGACCTCCGCAAGCGCCTCGGGGATTTTCCCGCCGGGAATGTGCGGCAGCGCGCGTGAGGACTCGACGCGCCTCTGGCCGTGCGAGGCGACCTGCGGCGCCACCTTTCCATCCACGACGCTCTGGAGCATCTGCTGGACGTCCTCCCCCTGGATCGGCGGCTCGAGCGTGAGGATGTGGTAAAGCAGCGCGCCGAGCGAATAAATGTCCGTCCGTGCATCGAAGTGGTCCGTCTCGCCGCGCGCCTGCTCGGGCGGCATGTATTGCGGTGTGCCGAGCACCATGCCGGCCATGGTCATCATCTCCGCCCCCTCGTCCTGCCGCGCGGATCGCACGAGCGTCCGTTCCGGCTCGACGCCCGAGGCCTCGTTACGGCCCGAGACTCGAGCGAGGCCCCAGTCCATCACCAGCACCTCGCCATATTCGCCGAGCATGATGTTTGCCGGCTTGAGGTCGCGATGGATGACTCCTTTTGAATGCGCAAACGCAAGCGCGTCGCAGACTTTCTGGAAAATCGTGAGCAATGCCGGGAGCGGATACTTCTTCACCGTCTCCGCCACGCCGGTCTCGATGAGATGCAGCACCTGATGCAGCGTGATGCCCCGCACGAGCTTCATCGTGTAAAAGACCTGGTCCTGCTCATCCACGCCCAGTTCGTAAACCGGCACGATATTCGGGTGCTCGAGCTGCCCGGTGATCTGCGCCTCCTCGATGAATCGCAGCAGATCGGTCTGCGATCCGGTCTGCAGCATCACTTTCATCGCCACCCTGCGCCGCAGCAGCTTGTCCTGCGCATCCACGATCGCCCCCATGCCGCCCTGCGCGATGACGCCGCCGATGTCGTACTGCAGCTCGCGCAGGTAATCCGGCGGCAGATAGCGTCGCACCGCCGCCGCGTGCGGGCTGAGCGATTCCGGCCCGCCCGACGCTTTCAAGCGGCGAAGCTGCATCGTCACCGAGCCGAGGCGTATCGCCTGGTTCGGAAAAAGGCGCGTGCTCTCCGCAATCTTGCGGTCTGCGACAAAGGTGCCATTCGAACTCCCGAGGTCCTCGATGAATGCATTGTCGAAATTGATCGTGAGCTTCGCATGTTTGCGCGACACACCCTCGACGGGAACCACGAGCCCGCATCCCGGCTCCCGCCCGATGACGTAATCCCCGGGCACCACCGTGGTGCGGAGCAGTTCCTCACCATCCTCCGGCTCTTCAACGTCCCGGTCACCCACTTCGCGCCGCAGCGGAAGCGGGATACGGAGCTGCAGAACGCGCTCGCGCGCCTGGGCGCTGGACATCTTCAGGAGAGCGACGACGCCTTGCCGAGCGAGCTGCTCGAAGAGGTCGGCAACGTCGTCTGGGAGGCGCTCGTCACCGCCGATTCGCCACGCCACCTGACCGCGCTCGCGCCCGTGCTCGTGCGGAACGTTGACCGGGTGAGCCTTGAGAAGCTGCGCGTTCGCTTCCGCGAGGCGGGAATCGAGAGGCGCCTCGGCTGGCTGATCGAGAACATCCTCGTGGCGCTGCGTCAGGAGCTAGCCAGCGACCTTCCCCGCAAGTGGGTGCAGAAGTACCAGCGGGCCGAGCTGGTCCTGGGCGCGTTGACGACGCTGGAGCAGCCCGATCGCGGTGATCGCATCACGCCGGACCTGCTGGATGCCGACATCCTCAGCAAGAAGACGCTCGAGGAAGTCACCGCTAGTCGTTCGAAGATCTCGCGCCGCTGGGGCATCGCGACGAGCATCGCGCCGGAGGACTTCGTCGAGGCGCTGAGGGCGAGCCGTGGCGCCCGTTAGCGATTTCCTGCAGGACGTCGATCGTCGCTGGACCCCAACCGGGGACGGCTACATCGTCCTCAGCGTGATTGGGTCTGCGGCGCTGATGCTGCAGACCGGCTACCAGCGCGGCACGAAGGACAGCGACGTGCTGGAGACCACTGCGTTGACGGCAGATCTCCAAGGGCGCCTGCTGGCTCTTGCAGGCAAGGGCACCGCGCTGCATACGAGGCACGGCCTTTATCTCGACATCGTCTCGCAGGCGATCCCGTTCCTGCCGCAGGTTCCGCTCATGCACCCGCTTCGGGACGTAAACCGGACGCTCAACCACTTCGAAATCGAAGTGCTCGACATCGTCGACGTGGTCGTCTCGAAGCTCAAACGCTTCCACGCCAACGACGTGAGCGACATCCGCGCGCTCGTGCGGGTGTTGCGCAACCTCGGCCCCGCGGCCAAGCGGGCGTGGCGTGCCGCCGAACAACGAGACTTCAACGTCGGGATCGACG
>JBEBGK010001074.1:0-1731 GCA_040081515.1 Chthoniobacteraceae bacterium | reverse complement strand
TTCATGTCCGGCCCGCCGCGGCGGCAGCGGTTCTCCACGCGGTCGTGGAAGACGCCGGTGATGAAGAGCGTGTAATTGCCGATGTGCGCGCGGAGCAGGAATGCCTGCGAAGGCGAGGCCTGCATGAGCGCCAGCAGCAGGTCGCTCACATACTGCTGCGGCCCCTGGCCGGCGCCGGCCGGTGCGCGCATCCGCTCGGTGCGCGAGAAGGTCTCCAGCAGCGCCGCGAGGTAATCACAGATCTCGCGGCTGCCGATTCCCCGCTCCTTCAGCACGTGCCGCAGCAGGATGTAAAAGTAGCACTGCGGCGAGATGTGGAGCGGCGCGCCGGCTTCGAGGACGGCCTGGAAAAGCAGATCGTTGTCGAGGATGGAGTCTCGTGTCTCCGAATCAGTGAGGAGCTCGGCAAGCGACGCCGAGTTCTGCCGGCCTGCGGCCAGCGTCCGCGCAATGAATTCGAAGTCCGCCGCTGTGAGGCGTTCCCGACAATTTGGGGTTATCATCGGAGCTGTGACGGTAGCATCGCGAGTGCCACGTTTCTTGCAAGTGACGTTTTAACCCGGCTGCACGGGAAAACTTTCGCGCAACGGTCGCCATTCGCGGGGCTTGTGAAGCCGCCCCGGTGGCCGATTTTTGCCAGCCTGCGCAATTGGATTCCCTTTCCTGCACCGTCGCGAGACTTCGAAGGGGTTGCTGGCGCGGGCGAGAAATTGGTGGCGGTCGCGCCGACTTCGCTGAATCCTCCCGCCGTGCGCAGGCTCCTGCAAATCGTGCTGCTTCTGCTGCTCGCGCTCGCGGGCATCGGACTGCGTTACGTTTACCATCGGGGCCTCACGAAGTCCTGGCGCGAATGGATGGTCGAGGAAGTGCGCAAGCACGGCGTCGAGGTGTCCTTCGCGAGGCTCACGGTGCGGCCATTCCGCGGACTCGTCGCGAAGGACGTGGTCATTTTCGACTCCCCGGCCCGTGACCGCGTGCTGGCCCGCGTGAACGAGATGGTGGTCGAGGCGAACTACGCCAACGCCGCCGCGGGCAAACCGTTCCTCGACGCGCTGACGCTCGTCGATACGAGCCTCCGGGTTCCGCTCGATCCGAAGCAGCCCGGCGGACCCTCGGTGGATGTCCAGAAGCTGAATGCGCGGATTCTGTTCCCGCCGAATCAGGTCCATGTGATCCATCTCGATGCCGAGGTGCTCGGCATCCATCTGCGCGCCGCGGGGAAATTGGTGATCCCTCCCGGCGCTCCGATGTTCCAGGACCAAGGCGCGACGAACCCGGCACTCCTCCTCCATGTCGTGAACGCGATGCGGCAGGTGCGCTACGTCGGCGGCGCTCCGAGGCTGACGGTTCAGTTCAGCGGTGACACGAGCCGTCCCCGGGAAATCGTGGTGGACGCCGATCTCACCACCCACGGAGTCCGTCTCGGGAGCTACAGCCTCACGTCGCTCGCGGCATCCGCGAACTGGCAGAATGGCATGCTGCTGCTCTCGCGCCTCGAAGCGACGGATCCCCTCGGCCGCCTCGACGGCTCCGGGAGTTTCGACCCGAAATCGCGGACCGCCAACCTCCAGGCGCGCTCGGGGTTGGACCTCGCGCGAATCGCCCGCGGGTTCAAAATCTGGGATGTCCGCGAAATCTCGCTCCAGTCCGCACCGGAGATCGACGTGACCGCGCGCGTGCAACTTCCCGACGGGAAGACCGGCCGCGGGCTCGGGCTGAAGATCCTCGGGC
>JBEBGK010001073.1:0-1734 GCA_040081515.1 Chthoniobacteraceae bacterium | reverse complement strand
GGCCCCGGCGGGACTGCTGGTGCTGGAGCATCTGCCGGGGCCAGCGTGCGGAGCAACCCGGCGCTCCCGAGCAGTTCCGCGGCGAAATCCCTGTCGCCCTCCTTCGCGGCGTACGGCGGGTCCGCGAGGATTAGATCGAAGCCGTCGGCGGGAGCCGCGCGCTCCAGCCAGCGGAGAACGTCCGCGCTGGCGATCTCGCCGCCCGCGAGGCGGGTCTTCTCGAGATTCCGCCGGATGGAATCGCACGCCCGGCGGTCGCTCTCGACGAAGACGCACGCTGCCGCGCCGCGGCTGAGCGCCTCGATGCCGAGGCCTCCGCTGCCTGCGAAAAGATCGAGCACGCGCGCGCCGGCCACGAATTCCGCGAGGCTGTTGAAGATGGCGTTCCGGACGACCTCCATCGTCGGCCGCAGATCGATGCGCGGGACATGGAGGGGGATTCCGCCCGCGGTTCCTCCCACCACTCTCATGGTTGCACTTGCGCCGGTGGTGCGGGCGGCACCGCCTTCGGGTCCGCGGGCTTTGGCACTTCCACTTTCTTTCCGAACAACGTCGAGAGGATCGACTCGGCGGCGATGATGCGTTGCAGTTTGCGGTCCTTGGTTCCCGTGAGCTGCGCGGCGAGGTTTTGCTTCGGGTGGTCGAGCGTCCCCTTGATGTCGAATTGCACGGATTGCCGGTCATTCACATCCGGCGGCGAGAACTGCGCCGAGACCAGCCCGGTCCGCTGGACGATATTTCTGGGTGCGCTGAGGAGGCCCGTGAGTTCCACCGCGCCGTCAAAGCCGACGCCGCCCGTGACCGACATCCCCAGCGGGTGCAACGAAACATCCAGCGGCGAGAGGAAGATGCGCTCCGACGCGACACGGAAGTTCGCCCGCGCCTCCCGCACCTCGAACCCGGCGAGCGCTGCGTATTGGAGAATCTCGCCGATCTGCCGGATGAGTTCGATCTCCGTGCATCTTCCGGAGCGGAGGACGAGCGATCCCTCGCCGGTCAGCGCCTTTGCGCCCCGGTCGAATCCGGCAAGCTGCACGTTGCCGGTGAGGATGCCGCTGGCGTTTCGCATCCGTTTCCGCGCCTCCTTCCCGGCGAGGCCGATGTCCACGTTTTCAAGCGAGAGGCTGGCCGTCATCGGCGCGCCGGGTGCGAAAGTGATCTCCCCCGCGACGCTGCCCTTGCAGATGTTCGCCGCGAGAATCCGCACGGTGACCGTCTTGTCGCGATGCTCCGTCTTCCCCTGGATCTCCCCGACGGTCGCGTAGCCGGGCGCGACGATGCTGCCGATGCTGATTTCGCCGGCCGACGACTTCTCGCTCACGTCGCGGAATGTCGCATTCAGGCCCTTGAGCGTGGCCATGGGGAGCCGCTGTTTGTCGATCAACTCAGCGCTCGCGTCCTCGATCACGATTTTCCCGATGGAAATGCCGATGCGTTTCTTTGGCTTTGGCGGCGTTGCCGGTGAAGCGGCGGCGGGAGGCGCGGTTGAAGGGGCCGTTGCGACGACGACGGGCGTGACGGCCGGGGCCTTCGCCAACATGATGACCGATCGGAGCGAGACTCCGGGCGAGTCGGTCGGTGCGCTTGTCGGCCTTGGCCATGCCCTTCTTGCGCAGGACGACGAGAGCGGCTTCGTAGTCGCCCTTCGCCTCATCCAAGGCGCGCTTGCAGTCCATCATGCCCGCGCCGGTCTTCTCGCGCAGGTCCTTGATCAATGAGGTGGAATCGGCGATC
>JBEBGK010000166.1:0-6975 GCA_040081515.1 Chthoniobacteraceae bacterium | reverse complement strand
GTGGCGAAAAGAAACAGGATGACCTTTTGCAGATTGCGATAGACGAGCCGGCCTTCCTCCACGGCCTTCACGATCGTCGCGAAGTTGTCGTCGCTGATGACGATCTTTGCCGCGCCCTTCGCGACCTCGGTGCCGGTGATGCCCATGGCCACGCCGACGTCGGCGCGCGCGAGCGCGGGCGCGTCGTTCACGCCGTCGCCGGTCATGGCGACCACGATGCGCCGCGACTGGAAGGCCTCGACGATGCGGAGCTTTTGCGCGGGATGCACGCGGGCGAAGACGGAGATGCGGTCGAGGTTCGCGCGGAGATCCTGCTCGGGCATGCGCTCGAGTTCGTTGCCGTCCACCGCGATGTCGCCGTCGCGCGCGATGCCGAGGGTGCGCGCGATCGAGAGGCCGGTGATCTTGTGATCGCCGGTGACCATCACGGCGCGGATGCCGGCGGCGCGGCACTCGGCGACAGCGGCTTTCACTTCCTCGCGAGGCGGGTCCATCTGGCCGATGAGGCCGAGGAAGACGGCGCGGCTCTGGAACTGCGCGAAGCCCGCGCCGTCATCGAGCGCGGTGTCCGGGACCTCGGCGACTGCCAGGACGCGCAGGGCGCGCGCGGCCATCGCGCTGCCGGCGGTCTCGGTATCGGCGCGTCCGCTTTGATCCATCGGCACGGTGGCGTCGCCGCGGCGCGCGTGACCGCAGAGCGCGAGCAGGATTTCCGGCGCGCCCTTGATGACGATGCGCCCCTTCGCTCCGTGGCCGTGCTGGGTAGCCATCATTTTCGCGGCGGAATCGAACGGGATCTCAGCGCGTCGCGGCCATTCCTTGCGGAGCGCGTCGAGTTCCACGCAGCCCTTGAGCGCGAGGGTGAGCAGCGCGGTTTCCGTGGGATCGCCGAGGGGACGCCAGCGGCTGTCCTCCTTGTCCGGCGGGACGAGTTGGGCGTCGTTGCAGAGCGCGACGGCCTCCAGCAATGCGCGGAGGTGCGCATCGGCGCTGGAAATTTCGCGGCCCGCCTCGATCAGCTTGCCCTCGGGCGTGTAACCGGCGCCGGTGATCTCGATGTCGCGTCCGCCGGGGAGCCAGAGCGCGGTCACGGTCATTTCGTTCTTGGTCAAGGTGCCGGTCTTGTCCGAGCAGATGACGCTCGTGGAGCCGAGCGTCTCCACCGCGGCGAGGCGGCGCACGATGGCGCCGCGCCCGGCCATGCGCTGCATGCCGACGGCGAGCGCGATCGTCATCGCGACCGGAAGTCCCTCGGGGACCATGGAGACCATCTGGCTGATGGCGACCATGAACACATCCGCGAAGGGCATCCCGCGCAGCAGGCCGACGGAGAGCACCACGGCGACGAGTGCGATGGCGGCGACGACGAGGTAACGCCCGAACTGCGCGATGCGGAGTTCCAGCGGCGTGTCGGGATCCTCGGCGGAGGCGGTGAGCTTCGCGATCTTGCCGACTTCCGTGGTGAGGCCGGTGGCGACGATGATTCCTTTTCCGCGACCCGCGGCGACGTGCGTGCCGGAATAGACCATGTTGTGCCGGTCTGCCAGCGGCGTGTCGGCGGCGAGGGGTTCGGGGTGCTTGGTGACCGGGAGCGATTCGCCGGTGAGCGCGGCCTCGGCGGTTTCGAGCGCGGCGGATTCCAGCAACCGCGCATCCGCCCCGACGGCATCGCCCGCGGCGAGGAGGAGCACATCGCCCGGCACGAGGTCGCGGGCTTCGATGATTTCCTCCCGGCCACCGCGCAGGACGCGCACCTTCAGCGAGGAGAGACGGCGCAGCGCCTCCATGGACCGCTCGGCGCGGCCCTCCTGAAACGCGCCGATGACGGCATTGATGATGACGACGACGAGGATGACGATCGAATCGCCGCGTTTCCCCATCGCAAAGGCGATCGCCGCTGCGACGAAGAGGATGTAGATGAGCGGGCTCGCGAACTGGCTGGCAAGCACGCGCCAGAGCGGCCGGTGCTCGGTTTCGGGGAGCGTGTTCGGGCCGTGCGCGGCGAGGCGGCGCGCGGCTTCTTCGCGCGAAAGACCGGCGAGCGCGTCGGAATCGAGCGACTTCAGGATGTCGGACGAGGCGAGGGCGTGCAAGGCCGTGAGTGTCATGGGGTATGAATCGGAGGAGCGGCGTCGCGCGGACGGGCCTGGACGAGAATCTTGTCCACGCGATGCCGATCCATGTCGGCGACCTCAAAGCGGAAGCCGTCCCAGTCAAAAAATTCTCCCTCGTGCGGGATGCGCTGGAGCTGGGCGATGAGAAAGCCGCCCAGCGTCTGGAATTCCTCGTCGTCCTCGCCGGGGAGCCGCTCCACGCCGAGGAGCTTTTTCAGTTCATGGATTTCGATGCTGCCATCCATGAGCCACGAGCCGTCGGGCCGCCTGGTGACGCGCTGCTGCAGCGGCACGTCGAAGACCGGAAAATCGCCCGCGATTTCCTCGAGTACATCCACGAGCGTGACGAGGCCCTGCACGGTGCCGAATTCATCGGTGACGAGCGCCTGCTCCTGGCGGGATTGCTTGAAGGTCTCGAGCAGCTTCAGGCCCGTCATGCTGGTGGGGACGATGAGCGCTTTGACGATGAGTTCGCGGATCGGCTGCGGCGCGCCGAGGGCGTGGCCGGCCCAGAGCGCCTTGACCGCGAGGAGGCCCACCACGTGGTCGCGCTGTCCTTCATACACGGGGTAATACGAGTGGCCGCCGGCGGCAATTTTCAGCCAGTTGGTCTGATCGGGGTCCGCGACATTCAGCCAGATGATCCTCGCGCGCGGCGTCATCATTTCGCCGACGCGCCGGTCGCCCAGCGCGAGCACGCGCTCGAAAAGATCGCGCTCCGTCTGGTGAAACACGCCGGCCCGCTGGCCCTGCTCGACGAGCGAGCGCACGTCCTCGGCCGTCACGGGCGGTTCCGGCTTCGGGCGAAATCCGAAGAGGCGCAGGACGCCATCGGTGAGCGCGCCGAGGAGATGGACCACCGGGGATGCGATGCGCGAGAGCCGGTTCATGGGCCGGGCAAATGCGAGCGCGATGGCGAGCGGGCTGTTCAGTGCGATGCGCTTCGGCACCAGCTCGCCGAGCACCACGGAAAGCACCGTGAGGACGAGCACCACCGAGCCGAGCGCGAGGGCGTCCGCCATGTGCGAGATCGCGGGCACGGCCCGGAGGAGATCCGCCAGCGCGCGGGAGAGTGTCGCGCCCGCGTAGGCGCCGGTGAAGACGCCGACGAGCGTGATGCCGAGCTGGACGGTGGACAGAAAGCGATTGGGCGATTCCGCAAGCTCCAGCGCGACGCGGGCGCGCTGCTCGCCATCCGCCGCCAGCTTGCGGAGGCGCGACTTCCGCGCCGAGACGAGCGCGATTTCGGCCATGGAGAAAAGGCCGTTCGCCACGATCAAGAGCAGGATGACGATGAACTCGATCGCGATCGCGCTCACGGTGAGATCCTCCGCGGCTGGCATGTTCGCGGCCCGGTCATCGCACCACGAGCACCGGGCACGGCGCATGACGCACCACGCGTTCCGCGACGCTGCCGATCAATGCGCGGGGAATCCCCGTGCGTCCCTGCGTGCCGAGGACAATGAGGTCCGCCTTCATCGTCGTCGCCTGTTTCACGATGACGTCCACCGGCTTGCCGGTGACGAAGTGCGTCTTCGGACCCGCATCGCCGAACTCGGCGCGCACGAACTTCGCGAGCACATCGCGCGCGACTTTGTGCGCCTCCTTCTGGATCGCCGTCGTGTCCGCGTGCCAGTCCACGTGCAGCGGTTCGGCGACGTGCAGCACGCAGAGCCGCGATGCATCGTCGCCCGCGAGCATCCGCGCCGTGCGGAGCGCGTCGAGGGATTGGTCCGAGAAATCGACGGGAACCAGGATGCGCTCGAACTCACTGACGCGGCGCCTTGCGATTCGTTTCATGGTGAACAAGGCTAGGGCCTCCGTACTCGGCGTGAAACCCGAAACTGAACGGGTGGCGGCGATCTAGTCGTGCCTCCGCGGGCGCTGATTGCTTGCCGCGATTGCCAAAGTTCCGAAGATGCGCGTCTCACCGATGACTCTCCCTTCCGCGCTCCTTCAGTTCCTCCTCGCCGCCACCGTCGTGGTGTTCGCCGGGAATGTGCTGACGCGGTGTGCCGATGCGATCGCGGAACTGACGAAGCTGGGCCGCTTGCTCGTCGGGAGTATTTTCCTGGCCGGGGCCACCTCGCTTCCGGAACTGAGCGTGGACATCAGCGCGGTGAAGATGGGCCTCCCCGACCTCGCCGTCGGCGACCTGCTCGGCAGCAGTCTTTTCAATCTGCTGATCCTCGCCGTGGCCGATCTCATGAACAGCTCCCGCGGCCGGATGCTCTCACGCGAGTCCGCGGCGCACGCGCTTTCGGCGACCATGAGCATCGCGGTCACCGCCCTGGCCGGGATTTCGATCTTCGTCGGGGCGCGGCTGGGCGCATGGACGTTCGGGGGAATCGGCATCGGGAGCCTCGCGATTCTGGGCGCGTATCTGCTCGGCATCCGCATGGTGTACTTCGACCAGCGCGCCGCCGCCGCCAAGCTCCCCGACGAGGCGGGGCTGCCTGCGCCGGGCATGACATTGCGGAAAGCGATCGCCGGTTTCGTGATTGCGGCCGGGGTGATCCTCATCGTCGCGCCATACGTCGCGGAGGCCGCGGGCCGGATCGCGGAACTGAGCGGCCTCGGGAACACATTCGTCGGCACCACGCTCGTTGCATTCAGCACGTCGCTGCCCGAGCTGGCCGCCACCATCGCCGCGGTGCGGATGAAGGCGTTCGACCTCGCGCTCGGCAACATTCTCGGGAGTAATTCCTTCAACATGATCCTGCTCGTCCCGCTGGATCTCGTGCATCCCGGCGCGCTGCTCGCCTCCGTTTCGCAGACGCACATCCTTACCGCGCTCACGGTGATCGTGGCGACGGCGGTCGCCGTCCTCGGGCAGCTCTACAAGGTCGAAAAGCGCATCCGGTTCATCGAGCCCGACGCCGCGCTCATGATCGCCGTCATCCTCGGCGCGCTCGCCTTGATCTACCAAATGCGCTGACGCGAATTTCCCGCACCCGGCCTTCCAACGAATGAATCCATCTCCTGTGGAAATCCTGTCCTCGGTGCTCTTCGGCCTCGCCGTGCTGCACACGTTTTCCGTGAAACGCTTCGCGCACTGGGCGCACCAATATCCACCTGGTTCCATTCAGGAAAATGTGCTGCATTTTCTCGCGGAGACAGAGGTCGTCTTCGGCCTGTGGGCGGCGGCGTTATTCGCCGGCATCGCGGCGATGCGCGGCTCCATCCACGACGCGGTGAGCTACATCGACGGGCTGAACTTCACGGAACCGAAGTTCGTGCTCGTGGTGATGGTGGTCGCCGCGACGCGGCCCGTGGTGAAGCTCGCGGAATCGCTCATCCTTTTCGTGTCGCGCCTCATCCCGCTGGGCGAGAGCGTGTCGTTTTACCTCGCCGCTCTGATCTTCGGCCCGCTTCTCGGCTCGTTCATCACCGAGCCTGCGGCGATGACGCTCCTGGCCCTCGTGCTCAAGCGCCGCTACTTCGATCGCGGCATCAGCACGAAGCTCGCGTACATCACGCTCGGCCTGCTGTTCGTGAATGTCTCCATCGGCGGCACGCTCACCCATTTCGCCGCGCCGCCGGTGCTGATGGTGGCGGCAAAGTGGAACTGGGACCTCGCGTTCATGGCGACGCATTTCGGCTGGAAGGCCGCTGCCGCCTGCGCGGTCTCGACCACCGTCGCCGTGCTGCTTTTCCGCAGGGAGATCGCAGCCGTCGTTTTCGAGAAGGACGAAAGCACCGCGGTTCCCCGCTGGCTCACGGCGGTTCACGTGATGTTCCTCGCGAGCATCGTCTTTTTCGCGCACCATCCGGATGTGTTCTTCGGAGTCTTCGTCCTCTTCCTCGGAGTCGTCACCGCGACGAAGGAATACCAGGACGAACTCGCGTTGCGGGAGGGAGTGCTCGTCGGCTTCTTCCTCGCGGGGCTGGTCACGCTCGGCTCCTTGCAGGCGTACTGGCTGAAGCCGCTCATCGGAAGCCTCGACGGCACCGCGCTGTTCTTCGGCGCGACCGGCCTCACCGCGCTCACCGACAATGCCGCGCTCACCTACCTCGGCTCGCTGGTCGAGGGCATCTCGGATGAACTCAAATACGCGCTCGTAGCCGGTGCCGTCACCGGCGGCGGTCTGACCGTGATCGCCAACGCGCCAAACCCGGCCGGGATCGGCATTTTGCAGAGCGCCAAAGTCTTCAAGGACGAAGGCATCAGCCCGCTGGGCCTGTTCCTCGGCGCGCTCATGCCCACCGCAGTGGCCGTGGTGTTCTTCTGGTTCCTCCGCTGAGCTGGACTGCCCATCGCCTGCCTGGAGCGCTGGCAACTGCACAAAGGGCTGTTTGGCGACAATGTGGTCATCCAGGAATGGAGCGACCCCTCACGCACCCTCGTCCGCCCCATCCCCGAGCCGCGCGGCACACTCGCGTATGCATGAAGCTTGTCCTCCTCTCCCAGACGCCGGAGGCGAAGAGCCGTACGATGTGCCCTGATGCCACCGATCCAAACCATCCATTGCTTGATGTCTCCGTTTTCGCTACTCTCCGCCGCATGATTACCATCCAGGAAACACTCGTGGTGGATTCGGAAGGGCACGCGGTCATCACGCTGCCGCCGTCGGTGAAGCCTGGGGCGCATCGGGCGGTGTTGCAAATCGAGGAGGAGGCGACGCAAACAGCGCCGGGCGATCACGCGGCGTTGATCGGGCTTTGGCGGGGGAAGATCGGCTTTGAGCCGGGATGGGATGAGCCGGTGGAGGATTTCCGTGCCTATATGGAATGAAGCTGCTGGTCGATACGCACGCCCTGCTGTGGATGCTCGATGGCGCGGAGGAACTCAGCGCGCGGGCAGGCCGGGAAATCGCGGATGCGGCGAACACGAAGTTTGTGAGTGTGGCGAGCTTTTGGG
>JBEBGK010001072.1:0-1736 GCA_040081515.1 Chthoniobacteraceae bacterium | reverse complement strand
CGCTGAACACCATCGAGGCGCTGAAGGCGGGCGCGCATGTCTTTGTGGAAAAGCCGACGGGCCATACGGTGAACGAGAGCCGCGCCATGCTGCGCGCCGCGAAGGAAAGCGGACGCGTCGTTCAAGTCGGGTTGCACCGGCGCATCGGGCCGCATCACGTGAGCGGGATGAAATTCCTCAAGTCCGGCGCGCTCGGCGAAGTCGGCATGGTGCGTCTTTTTGCGCACAGCGCAGGCGGCGGCCCGGAGAAGCCGACGCCGAACGAGCCCGTGCCCGACGGCATGGACTGGGACTTCTGGTGCGGCCCCGCGCCGAAGCGGCCATTCAGCAAAAAGCTGCACCCCGGCGGCTGGCGCAACACGCTCGACTTCGCGAATGGCACGCTCGGCGACTGGGGCGTGCATTGGCTCGACCAGGTGCTGTGGTGGAGCGGCGAGAAATATCCGAAACGCATCTTCTGCACCGGCGGCAGGCCCGTCGCCGGCCCGCCCGTGCTCACGGAAAAAGAGCAGACCAGCGACGCGCCGGATCACCAGGTCGCGACGTATGAGTTCGAGAAATTCACGTGCATCTGGGAGCACCGGAAATTTGCCGGCAACGAAAACGAGAAGCACAAGATCGGCTCGTACTACTACGGCACGAAGGGCGTGCTGCACATCGGCTGGCGCGACGGTTGGACATTCTACCCGGCCGCGAAAGGCGGGAAGATCGAGCACGAGGATTCACAGCTCCAGGAACCCGACGGACACAACATCAAGCTGCTCTGGGCCGATTTCCTCGAAGCGATCGATCAACGCCGCGCCCCCGTCGCCGGCATCGAACTCGCGCACCGTTCCTCGGTCCTTCCGCTGCTCGGGATGATCTCATGGCGCACCGGACGCAGCATCCATTGGGACGCGGAAAAGGAGCAAATCACCGGCGATGCCGATGCGAATGCGCTTCTCTCCCGCCCGTATCGCGGGCCGTGGAAATACCCGGAGGTGTGAGTTGATTTCCACCGTGAGGCTGCGGGAATCCAAGGCGCACCGCACAGCGGCAAACCTGCCAGTCATCGCCTGCTCGCGAGATTTGGCGCTTCGCGTTTTATGTCGTGGCCGGCGGGACGCCCGGCGCTCCCTGCCGCCTCAGCGCGCGATCTTCCGGAGATATTTCTCCGAGCGCAGATAGATCGTTCCGTCGGATACGGCGCACGACGCGAGCGTGGGCTCGCCGATGTCGTTCTTGGCGAGCTGCTCGAATTTTTTCCCGGCCTTCAGCACAAACGTCGAGCCGGTTTCATTCTGAAAATAGATACGGCCTTCCGCTGCGAATGGCGATGCGGAGAAGCCGCCGGCGAGACGTTCGCTCCAGTGGACTTCGCCGGTCTTTGCGTCCGCGCAGCTCGCGATGCCGAGGTCGGAGACGAAGTAGAGCTCGTCGCCGAGCACGAGCATCGAGGCGCTGTGCGGGACGGCCTTGATGGAAGTCCACGCGACGTTGGTTTCCGTGGCGTCGCCCTTCGCGCCGTCGGGGCGGACGGCGAGGAGCACGGGCTTGTTGAAGCTGGAGCTGACGAAGATGAGGCCGTGCGCGAAGACGGGGCGGGGGATGACGGAGTAGCCGTCGCCGTAGGTTGCGCGCCAGATTTCACGGCCGTCGCGCGGGTCGTAGCTGCCGACAAATCCGCTGCCGGGAAGGATGATCTGCGTCGCGCCGCCGACGGTGATTGCGAGCGGGGTGGAGAAGGAGAACTGACT
>JBEBGK010001071.1:0-1737 GCA_040081515.1 Chthoniobacteraceae bacterium | reverse complement strand
AGTGCCACATGGAGACGGGCACGCAGCAGTATGGCGAGAACGCGAAGGAGGCCGCTGCCGAATCCTTCGACAAGGCGCGCAAGCTCTTCGAGGAGGTCGCCAGCGTGCGCGAGTGGCGCGGCGAGTCCACGGCCTTCGCGCTGTATGAGATCGCGGAGATCCAATTCCGGCAGAGCAAGTGGAAGGAGGGCACCGCGCTGTTCGAGCGTGTGGCCGTCACGCAGCAGAAGTATCCCACGTGGGCCGCGCGCTCCTACCTGAAGGCGGCCGCCGGCTATTACAAGCTGGGCAAGGACGACCTGGCGAAGGAGCGGCTGAAGGAAATGCTCGGCAAGGAGAAGTTCCAGAGCCTGCCCGAGGCCGTGGAGGCGAAGAAGAAGCTCGTCGAACTCGGAGGCTCCGTCTGATGCGCGCGATCCTGTTCATCCTACTCGCGGTCACCGGCGCCGCCCTCGCGCAGACCAGTGTGCATCTCAAGGACGGTCGCATCCTTCCGGCGAAGCAATTGCGCCGGGAAAAGGACACGATCATCGCCACGCTCGACATTCCCTCCAAGGAGCCGGGCGGCAAGCCGACCACGGGCGATTTCGGTTTCCCGCTGAAGGACATTTTCAAACTGGATTTCCCGAAACCCGCGGTCATCGACACCGCACCGGACCTCATCGGCGACGGCAAGGCCGAGGAAGCGCTCGCGAGCCTGGAGCCCGCGATCAAATACTACGGCGGATTCCGCGACGCGCCCGGGAGTTGGTGGGTGGACCTTGTGCCCCTGCAGATCGAGGCGCTGCTCGCGCTGAGACGGGACAAGGAGGCGGGCGAGGTGGCCGATCAGTTCAGCCGTCTCGCGACTGACGCGGAGGTGAAGAAATTCATCAAGGCGTTCACGGCGGTCGCGCTCACGCGCAAAGGCGAGCATCAGTCCGCGCTGCCGCTCTACGACGAATCCGCGCGGGCCACCGAGCGCACCGACATCCTGGGCCTCATCGCGGTGAACAAGGGCGACAGCCTCGTCGCAATCGCGGAGGCGCACGCCGCCAAGGGCGAGGCCGAGGAGGCCGCGGTGCGCTTCGAGGAGGCTCTGCTGAGTTTCCTGCGCATCCCTGCGCTCTACCGCACCCAGCGGATGTTCCTTCCGCAGGCCACGTACGGCGCCGCGCAGGCCTATCTCGGAATGCGCGACTTCGACCGTGCGCGGCTCGCAGTGAAGGAACTCAAAACCTTGTTTCCCGAGACCCCCGAGGCAAAGGCGACGGAGGAACTCAGCAAGCGAATCGAGAAATTCGCCGCGTTGCTCAGCACCGCGGAACCGGAGAGAGAACCGGAGAAAAAATAGCCATGGCGAACGCAATCCCCACTCCAAAGGCCGTCAAGCAGCCGAAGGCGCCGCGCACCGCGGATTCAGGACCCACCATCTGGGAGAAGATCCTGGAGCGCCGGTTCCTTTTCCTCGCAGTCGTCGTCCATGTGGTGCTGGCCGTGGGAGCGACATTCTGGGTCATCTCGAACAACGAGGTGACGCGGAAGAAATTCCTCCCGCCCGGCGGCGGGGCGGACCTCGCGAAGAAGGGTGCCGAGCGCAAGGTGTCGCTCGGACGCAAGCAGAGCACGATGAGCGCGCCGGAGCAGGCCAAGCGCGTGGTGACCAACAGCGCGTTCGCCAAGGTGGCGCTGCCAGAGATGCCCGAGATGCCGACTTCCAGCACGGACGTCTTTGCCAACCGGGCCATCGGGCTCGGG
>JBEBGK010000165.1:0-6985 GCA_040081515.1 Chthoniobacteraceae bacterium | reverse complement strand
GATGCGGGCGCGTTCCTCGGTGCCAAAGCGGTAGCCGGTCTCGGCGAGCTTGAGGCCGATTTTCATGTGGGCGATGGCGTAGGGGGCCATCATCAGCTCGAAGGCGTGGAGGCGCGGGAGGAGGTGCTGCGGCACATAGTCGTTCCACGCGGTGCGCTGCTGGGCGTCGGTGAGGCGCTGCTGCTTCCACTTCGCCGCGAGGGTGCGGTGGATGACGTCGATGACTTCGACGAGGAAGGTGGCGGTGCCGGTGGCGGGGTCGAGGATTTGGACGAAGGGTTCGTCCGGGGAGATGGTGCGCTTTTCGCCCGGCTCGTCGGTGAGCGGCGGCAGTTTCAGGCCGGGATGCTTTTTCACCATTTCGCCCCAGGTGGTGGTGTCGGCGAGGCCGTCGGCCAGGCCGAACTCGGTTTGCAGGAGCTCGTGGACGCTGCGGACGATGTAGGAGACGACGGGCTGCGGGGTGTAGAAGACGCCGCGCTGGATTTTGAGCTGCTTGTTGTAGGCGCTGAGGAAGTGCTCGTAGAAGTGGATGACGGGGTCTTCGCCGCGGGTCTTGTTGTTGAAGTCGGCGAGGACGACCTCCATGTGGGTGTCCGGGCTGGTGAGGAGGTCGGTGACGTCGCTGACGCCGAGTTCGTCGAAATCAATGGCTCCTTTGCGGCTCTTGATGCCGAGGAAGACGCCGAGCATTTCCTTCAGGAAGGGGCTGGTGAAGTAGTGCGGGAGGTCGTCCTTCGCAAAGGCGGTGCCTTCGCCGGGGATGGTGCGGCGGCAGGCGAGGGAGAAGAGGCCGTAGGTGACGGTCTGCGCGAACATGTCGGCGAAGCCTTCGTCGTCGAGGTCGTGGATGAGGCCGGTCTGGAAGGCGTGCTGGAGCTTGCGCATTTCGCCGAAGCCGTCCTCCGAACGCAGCACGGTGCGGATGCGGGAGCGGATGCGGCGGGCGAGCGCCGCGAGGGTGGCGGCGAGCTCCTCGGAGGTGCGGACGACGTGGCGGTGGCGGATGAGGAAGGCATCGGACCACTGCTTGCGCCAGGCGTCGGGCTTGGCGGCGAGTTTGTCGTCCCAGCGGAGCTTCTCGTGAAGCATCATAGCGACGTAGTCCATGTGGAGCGGGGTGTCGTCGTCGTCCCAGCCGAGGACGCGGAGTTCGGCGAGGTTGTTGCCGGGATTTTCCACGAAGTGGGCGAAGGAGACGGCGCGGTCGGTTTCCTCACCGTAGGCGGAGATGAAGAGAAGGTCGTGGGCGGCCCAAGCCTGCCGCTCAGCCTGGCCGGAGTGGGCGCGCTTCTTCAAAACGAGGGCGCGGAGGATGAGCCGCATGACGACGACGGGGAGACGTTTCTTCTCGAAGTTCACCCAGAAGATGCCCCACGGCTGGTTGCCATTGAGCGGACGGAGCTGCTTGATTTCCTTGATGCGCACGGCGGCTTCGGCGGCGATGCCGAGTTCGGCGCTGGTGTAGTCGAAGCTGATGTCCTCGATGTCGTCGGACTCGATGGGCCAGTCCAGTTCGTCGCGGAGGTAGGCGACGAGGGACGCGAGGGTCTTGATGCCGCGGAGGCGGTCGAGGTCGGTGTGGGGCATGGGAAAGTTTAGATTGCGCGTCGGGCGGGGTTGCGGTCTTATCAGTCAGGCCTGCCACCACTGAAAGTCGTCTCCATGGCGTCGCGGGGTATCCCGCTCAGGTGGATGGTGGGCCTACTTTATTTTTGGCGGTCAGGGGGTTGCGGTGGTGGTCGTAGTAGTTGCGATTGCCGGGATAGTTTTCCGAGTCGTAGAGGTCCACGACGAGGCGGATTTTCTCGCGGAGGTAATCGTAGAAACGGGTTTCACCTTTCTCGAAGACGCGCTGCACGGCCCAGCCGAGATAGTCGGCGACGTTCAGGAGCGGTTCGCGGGATGGGGTCTGGATGTTGAAGACGACTTCGCCTTTGAGGGCATCGGGCGTCCAGCGCCTGCCGGCGCGGCCAGTGGCTTTGGCGAGGGCTGCATCAAGGACTTTTGCACGGGTGCTGGAGCCACGTTCGGCGATATTCAGGACAAGGCGCTGGGGTCGCTTCAGGCGGCTCTTGATCAGATGGGAGAGGACATCGGCGTAAAATTCGTCGTCCTGGCCGTGGTGCTTCGCGGCGAAGAGGGACGGGATTTTGCGCGCGATGACGACCTCGGCCTCGCAAGGCAGTTCGTGGAGATAGCGGAGAAAGACGGTGCGCACTTCCGGCATGTCCTTCGACGCATGGAAGAAGAATCCGCCACGCTGCGTGCGTTTGACGACGCTGGGGATGGTGTTGAGCAGCGTGTCGGCCTCCACCTGTTTTTGCAGGGCGATGATCTCGGCGCGAACCTCGTGAAGCGGGCGGTCGATCCGGACGATGGCGATGCCGAAGGTCAGCGAGACGCCCTCCGAGCCGAGGATCAACTGCTTCCCCGAACCGTAGAAGGTAGTGTCGCCCACCTCGTCAATGAAGCGGTGCTCAACCGGCAAGGGTGCTGGCGTGGCTTCAGGCATGGAAGATCAGTTCAATTCCATCCAGCATTTCAGCACCGGCTTCACGCCGACGGGTGCCTGGACCTGTTTGAGGTAGGTGTTCTTGATGTGTTTCTCGACCTTGAGCCGGATTTCGCGGAGGGCCGCGTGCTCCATTTTGACCACACGAGGAGTTTCGACTTCGCTGCGGATGACGGCCGCGATCTGCGGAGGGTCTTCGTAAATCTGGCTGGTCGCGATTTCGAAGAGATACCAGCCCGTGCGCCCCGCTTCGCCGTCCCACGCCTCCTCGGGCGGGAGCGTCTTGTCCTCGGCGGGAAGGCGGTAGCACAGAAATACCGCTTTGGTTCCGGGCTTGGTGTGTTCTTTCCCGCTGAAGAGGCGAAGAGGGCAGGAGTTCAGGAACGGCTCCAGCGCGGGGTTGTCGCGGATGAGCTGCTGGTATTCGAGGTGGAGCTTCTCAGCGGCGGTGGCCTCGCCTTCGTAGGTGTGATTGAAATCGCGGAGAGCGTCGAAATCGTCGTCGGGTTTGAGTAGCTTCTTTCCCTCAATCCCGAAGACTTTGGAGATACGCAGGGTCTTGAGTGAGACGCGCCTGTAAAGCTTGAGGAGTTCTTCGAGGTCATCGGGCGGCAGGAAGTTCCAATACTCGACTTTGCCGCGGAGTGGCTCCTGTTCCGGGTGGTCGGCAATGAGGAGCGCCTCGACGGCCGGGTTCATGCGGCGATCCACACGGCCGATGCGCTGCATGAGGCGGACGGGGTTCCAATGGAGGTCGAAGTTGATGAGCCGGGTGGCGTCCTGAAGGTTCAAGCCTTCCGAGAGAACATCCGTCGAAACGAGGACGCGGATTTCGCTTCGGTCCTCCTGCGCGAGCTTCGTGCTGGTCGAGTCGTTGTAATAAGGAGCGAATTCCTGGATGACTTCGGCCCGGTCGCGTTTGGAGTTGCTGTCGATCTCTGAGACACCCTTGATTCCGGCATCGGTGAGCTGCTTGCTGAGGTAGCGGGCCGTGCTCATGAACTCCGAAAAGATGAGGACCTTCTGTTTTTTGAGGACGGGATCCTTTTGCAACAGGCGGATGAGGGACTTGAGTTTGTCGTCGTGACTGGGGTCGAGAGTGCGCAGTTCGTCGAGGAAATCGACGATGGTGTCCATGTCGTCGTAGGTGTCGGCGAATATCTCGGCCATCTTGTAGTTGTCGCGTTCCAGCGGCGGGAAGTGTTCGGCAAACTCATCTGCAAGCTCGGAGTCCTCTTCTTCGGATTGGTCGTCTTCCCTGAACTCGCTTTTGCGGGCCTCGATGTGTTCGAGCAGCTCGCCGTTGCGAATCTTCCACTTCTCGAACTGATTGCGCTCATGCTCGGTCTCGCTGTTGACCTTGATGAACGCGAGAAGCTTGAGCATGAGATTCTGGCAGGACTGCTCGAAAGCAACGATGGAACTCTCGAAGCGCTTCAGGAATCCGATGCGAATGAGGCGGACGATACCTCGCTGGCGGCCCTTTTCAAAGTCAGCGATGGCCTTCTCGTCGCCCTTGAAATACGCCAACGGATAGTAAGGCGCGAGAGCGAAGAGCGGTTTGTCCTTTGCGAACGCGATTTCCAATTTACCGAGCAAGTGGCCGTAGGTTTTCTTCACGGAGTAGGCGACGACTTTCGGCGGCTCCTTCACCGGGAAGAGAGCGGCTTCCGAGCCCTGCTGCCGCTGGCTAAGGGTGACGTATGCGCGGCTACGCTGAACGACGAGTTCACGGAAGAGCATGTCCTCGAAGAGCAGAGGTTCGACCTCGACCTGGTTGTAGTCGAAGAGTTCGCCGAGTCCTTTGTTCGACGTGATTTGGCTGAGCTGCTTTTCGAGCTTCCGGAAATAGGCGGGGAGCGCGTGGATGCCGATCGAAGAAAACGCAGCCGGGTTCTCCGCACCGGAGAAAAGCTCAATGAGATGCTGGAAGTCCGTGAGGTGATTGTTCACCGGAGTCGCCGTGAGAAGGAATACGGTCTTTCCCTCCGCGAGGGCGGCGAGTTGCCAGTAGCGGGAGCGGATTTCTCCCTCGGCGGTATTGGCAAGTCCACGGTTCCTGAAGTGGTGCGCTTCATCGATGATGATGACATCCGCCTGCTCCCTCATGCGCTCAATTTCCTCGGGGTATTCGCCGCCGCGCATGATGTCGGTATGCGTGAAGATTTTCAGATTGCTGAACCCCTTGAAGAGATTGGGCAGGAACTTGCGAATGTTTCGTTCCCACACGGCTGTCTTGCCCGATTTTGGAACGAGGAGGACAACGCGCTTTCGTTCGAAGGCGATGAGACGCTCAATCAACATGAGGCCAACGAAGGTCTTACCAAGTCCGACGCCGTCGCATAGAAATGCGCCGCGATGCTGGCGGGAGATTTTTAACAGCGAGTGGTAAGCCTCCTTTTGATAGAGGTCCAACGTGCGATACATGCGCGACGCCGTTTGCTCCCATGCAATCGGAGGCAACTCGTGACTCTTGAACAGCTCTTGCAACGCCTTGGCATAAACTTGGAACGGCGTGTATTCGGCAATCTGGCGCTCGATGACGCGGATGATGTCGGGCGTGATGTCTTCGCCCTGCTCCCAGTGCAACTCGAACCACGCCTGCAACTGCGCCACGTCGCCGGCACCTTTGACTTGGATGTTGAGTTCAATATTTTGCGTGAGTCCGGGCAGAGTGAAGTTGCTGGACCCGACCAGGGCGACCGAACCGATGACGGCAACGCGCGGGTGCGTGATGTAAGCCTTGGCGTGGAATTTCCGCTTCGCATAGACGCGGCATTCGATTTGCCCTTTTCGCAGGGCTTCTACGATGGCGGGAGCGCCGGAAAGGAAGTCGTTCGTCTCCTTCACGTCTTCCGCGCTGGTGTCGAGCGTCTGGGTGATGCGGGCGCGCAGGCCCTCGAGCAATGCCTGCCGGGTGCGCTGGGAAACTTCGTCACCCATCAAGATGCGAATTTTTTCGAGCTTCTGCCATTTGCCGTCGAGGGCCAGGAGTGCGCCAATCTCGAAGTAGCCGGTGGCGATGTCGAACGCGCTGGCGATTTCGGTCCAATCTTGAAGGTAGCGCAGGCCCTTCCAAGCTTCGTCGCTGTTATCAACGATGAAGAGTTCGCCGCCGGTCTTCGGTGATTCAGTCATGGGTTTCGATCAATCGAGAATGCTTCCGCATCGAGGCGCCTGGCCGTCCATCTTCGGTCATCTTGGCCCAAAATTCCGATGGGGGCTCACCGCTCATGGCAGAATGAGACGGTTCCGAATGAGTGAAGTAAAGTCCGGACCCACGCGAGCCCGCCTGAAGATTCTCTCATTTTATACCTCTTGGGAGTCTAGGTTTCGGGGAATCGGTATCAAAAGGACGGGGTGCAAGGCAAGCAGGCTGGGCGAGGGGTGGCAAGGCGCGGGGTTCTGGCATCCATTTCCCGCGCGAAAGAAAAATGGAAAATACGGTGCGATAGGCCGTGGAGCTTTCTCGCGGGAGTCATCAGCCTGCGCCACATGGTTTCCCCAGACCCTGAGCTTGTCCCCCTCGGCAATCGCCTTCGCGACCTGCGCAGGGAGCGCCGTTGGACGCAGGAGGAGCTGGCGGAGGAGGCGGATGTGGATGCGCGGCATTATCAGGACGTGGAGGCGGGCAAGGTGGACATCGGCGTGAAGTATCTGGCGAAAATCTACCGTGCGCTGGGCAGGGACTGGAACGAGACGATGGGCGATTTCGGGAGGATGAAGCCGGCGGAGCGACAATTCGCGTCAACCGAGGCCTGATACCCGCCGAGACCGATGCTGTTACGCCTGATGCGAGTTTTGACCGGGTCTGGAGGGAAAAACGTGGGGAATCTGCGGGAAAATGAGGGTTTCTGCGCGGGGCGGGTGGATCCTTTGCCGCATCCGACCAGTCCTTTGCCGCATCGGACTAGTCCTTTGCGGAATTCGACCAGTCCCTTGCCGCATCCGGTGGATCGTCTGCCGCATCCGGTGGATCGTTTGCCGCATCCGGTGGATCGTTTGCCGCATCCGGTGGATCGTCTGCCGCATCCGGTGGATCGTCTGCCGCATCCGGTGGATCGTCTGCCGCATCCGGTGGATCGTTTGCCGCATCCGACCAGTCCCTTGCCACATCCGACTAGTCCTTTGCAGCATCCGGTGGACCGTTTGCCGCGTCCGATGGACCGTTCGCGCCATCCGGTGGACCGTTTGCCGCGTCCAGCCAAGGGGCTGGTGAGAAACGCGTTTGGGCGGCGGCGTAACGCGGACAATCCTGTCCGCGTCCCCAGCACGCGGGCAGGATTGCCCGCGTTACTTCGATCCGCATCGGGTGCTCAGCCGTCGGCCGGTGGGCGGCGGCGGCAGGTCCCCTCGCCTTTCAGCACGAACCATCACCCAAACCAACATCGATGCCCACTCCGCTGACATGGGACATGCCCACCGTGCCGTGGGATTCGGCTGGCACGTGGGACGGCCTCACCCCTTCTC
>JBEBGK010001070.1:0-1739 GCA_040081515.1 Chthoniobacteraceae bacterium | reverse complement strand
CGCCTCGGCGCCCATGCCGACCTCGAACAGGCCGTCTCCGAACTGGTCGAGCAACTCCTCGTGCTTCTCTTCGGTGATGATCTCACCGCGGTCGAGCTTCACGTTGCTGAGAATCACCCCGGCGCCGAGGTGCGCGCGAAAGCCGAGGATGGAGTCGCCGACGTAGTTGAAATGGGGAATCTGCGCCTCGTCGAAAACGATGCAGTTCTTCAGCTCGCAGGAATTCCCGAGCACGCATCCGCTGCCGACGATGACGTTCTCGCGGATGTAGCAGCCATTGCGGATCTCGCAGTCCTCCCCGATCCACGCGGGCCCCTTGATCATCGCGCCGTGCTCGATCACCGTACCGCGCCCGATGAAGACGGCATCGCTGATGAACGGCTTCCCGACGAGCCGGCCCTGGATCTGCGGCTTCATGCGGAACTGGAGATAGCTCGGGATTTGCTTCAGCGCGTCCCAGACATTCGGCGTGCTCTCGAAGAGCATCCGGTGCTCGGTGCGGCCGAGGTCGAGAAAATCGGACGGAGGAAAAGTCATCAGCAACGGGCGGTGGGTTAGACTGTGCGGCGACGGATGGCAAGGCGGCTGACCGGGTGGTCACGGGGAAATCGTGACTCTCCGCTTGGCTGGAAGCGTCTGCTGGGCCATGTGTGCGGCATGCCCGTCACGCAGACAAAGCCCGCCATCCAGAGCCTCGATCCCGCCGGGATCGAGGCCGCGCTTGCAGAGCGGGGACAGCCGAAGTATCGCGCCGCGCAGGTGCTGCGCTGGCTGTATGAGAAGCGCGCGACGGGCTTCAGCGACATGACCGATCTGCCGGCGGCGTTGCGCGCGGAGCTGGCGGAGGCGTTCGCATTTCTCCGGCTCGAGAACCTGCGCATGCTCGGCAGCGAGGACACGACGCGCAAATATCTCTTCCGCCTGCCGGATGGCGCGCTGATCGAGAGCGTGCTCATCCCCGCGTCGCCGGCGCTCTATGGCGAGGCCAGCGATCGCCGGACGCTGTGCGTGAGCACGCAGGTGGGTTGCGCCTATGGCTGCAAGTTCTGCGCGAGCGGGCTCGACGGATTCTCCCGCAACCTCGCGCCCGGCGAGATCGTCGGGCAGCTCATCGAGGCGGAGCGCCTCGCTGGCGAACGCGTGAGCAATCTCGTCTTCATGGGCATGGGCGAACCGCTGGCGAATTTCGCGAACCTCATGCAGGCCATCGACATCATCAATTCGCCGTGGGGAATCGGCCTGGGTGCGCGCCATATCACCGTCTCGACGAGCGGCCTCGCCCCGCAGATCCGGCTGCTGGCGGATCAGCCGCGCCAGATCCGGCTGGCGATCTCCCTTCACGGCGCGACGGATGAAGTGCGCGAGCGGATCATGCCGGTGAACCGGAAGTTCCCGCTCGCCGAGTTGCTCGACGCCTGCGCCTACCACGCCTCGCGGAAGAAACAGCACATCACGTTCGAATACATCCTCATCGAGGGGGTGAACGACGAGCCCGCGCATGCCGCCGACCTCGCGCGGGTGGCGAAGCAGGTGCGGGCGAAGGTGAATTGCATCCCCTACAATGCGGTCGAGGGCCTCGAATGGCGGCGGCCGGGCGAATCGCGTCAGGATGCCTTCATGGCTGTGCTCGAGCGCGCGCGCGTGCCGGCCACCATCCGGCGGGAAAAAGGCCACGACATCGCCGCGGCGTGCGGCCAGTTGCGCCGGCAGCGTCTCGCGACTCCCGCCGGGAACGACTG